>JBNRMR010000052.1:0-6944 GCA_050309705.1 Christensenellales bacterium
CCCCCTCCACCGACCATTCCCGGGAATATGTGCCGATGCTGCTCTTGGCGAAGGGCGTGGAACCCCAAAACCATGGCACAGGCGAAGGCTTTTCGGTGATCGCCTCCACGGTGGCAAAGCTTCTGGGGCTCTCCTGGCGGGCGAAGGCAAGGTCCATCGTGTGACTTGACGTTTTGTAAATAAACATTTCTTTATTTGCAGATACTAACAGGGCAGTGATGCAACTATATTTACCATCAATTCGTTTACTCTTATGGAAATATATGTTAAACTATTGTTAGAACGAATTAAGAAGAGGACGAAAGGAGAAATCATTAATGCGCAAACTAATTGCTATAGCGCTTGCTACTGCCTTGGTGCTTTTGCTTATCCCCACAGGGTTAGCACAGGCCTCAGGAGAGCTTAAGCTTTCCGACAGCAGCAGTTGGGTGAACATACCCTCGGGGGCTGATATATCCTTCCAGAGGGACAATGACGGTAACTACACGGTGAAAATTGCTGCTCAATACAGGACAATACCCTTGATTTATCAGGGCGCAAAGCCGACGGGCTACCATGAAAGGGCTTTCTATCTGCCCATTATCCCCGGAAATACGGACCCGGTTCTGGTGAACAGCGTGGACAAAATGTATAACGGCCAATACGCCATCAGGTTCGTGCCCCAGGAGGGTGGAAACGCCGATACTTTCAACGTTTGGAACTACGGCGCAGGCTATATGACTGTGACTATTGAATATTATGATGCTAAGACTTTGCCCGCGCATACACCCAGCTATCCCGGCTGGTATCCGGAATACAGCGGCCTATACTATTGCTCCGGCTGCGGTGAGCATGTTTACCCCCACAGTGGCTACTACAGCAACGGCTATTACCATCTAGTCTGCAGCGATGGCCATGTGACCAGCTCCCCCTATGCCGGCGGCGTATACCCGGCAGCCAACTATCTGCAGGTTGTGGGTGTTGTCTCCTACGGCGAAATGTATAAAAATGTATCCGCGTTCAACAGCGGCTCGCAGATCAGCCTGGCCATTGACACAAAAGCCCTTAGCGCAAACGATGATTCGGTGCGTATAAAGGTTAAGCCCATGACCACATACGGCTATTCATACCCGGCGGGGACTATCGTGGCCCCGGTGAGCCCCACAAACAATGCGCATCTGGTCGGCTCGGATGTCGCCCTTGACAGCAGCGGCGCATATAACTACATCCTTGACAAGGACGGCGCTTTCTACATCACCATTTCCGGCATAAAGGGTCTTGCCAGCAAGACTTCCGGCACATGGGGAACCATATCCGTTAAGATCGGCTCGGGCAGCAGGCTGGACACTCAGATAGGCTATAGCTTCACGGGAACCACGACGGTTGATCCGACTCCCAGCGCGGATATCAGCGTGAAGGTGGGCCAGAGTCTCTCCCTTAACTATCAGGTGAGCGGCAAGTTTGTTCCCGCTCATGAGGTAAGCTGGACCATCGTCGGCAGCTCTGGAACCGGCAGCATCAGCGTTTCGGGCAACACGATAACCGGCCTTGCTGCGGGTGATGTTTACCTTAAGGCGGAGCATGGAACCTCCTCCACAGTGGTGAAGATTGTAGTCACTGCCGCTGGCGGTGGCGTCGTGGTGGGCGACAACATCTACACAGTCAAGCCAAATGCGCTGAATGTGCGCAGCGGCCCCGGCACCGGCTACAGCATTCTGGGCGTTCTCAGGAAAGGTGACGCCATAGTCGGCGAAGGCCTGGCAAATGGCTGGATGAAGATCACATACAACGGTGTGACCGCCTATGTGGCAGGCAACCAGATAACCAAATAGAAGCTAGATAAAAAGCTACAGCGCGCCGCGGCAGATAATTGCAGCGGCGCTTTGTACTGCTATAATTTTTCTGCTAAACAAAGAAGGATTTGTATATGCAATATCTGCTTGCCGGGAGGGAGAATCGAACCCGGCGAGACTCCGCAGCAGGCGGCTTTGAGAGAAGCGAGTGAGGAATGCGCAGTTAACGGCGCCATAATTAAAAAGACCTGCGAATATGCTGATCCCTTTGACGAAAGCGCCCGCTTTTATACCTATAAGGTTGATATCGGCGATCAGCCCCCTAAGCTTGGGTATGACCCTGAAGCGTCAGGCAATGCCGTTCTGGCAGGAGTGGGATGGCTTGCGCTAAACGAAATATGCGCGAGGAACAGGGTGTACCTGTGGGCGGCAGGGCTGCTGAGCTCCCCCGGTTTGCGGAAGAAGCATCATCTTGGGGGGACGATATCAGCTATCCCGGCATCGGGCGCGGATATAGTTGAAAAACCGCCGCCCATTGTGTATACTGGTTTTGTTCAAGCGACAACAAGGGGGTTGGGAACATGAAAGTGTCTGAATTTGTGGGGCTTTGCGGCGGCAGGCTGCTGACGGAAGCGGGGGCTGAAAGCGAAATTTCCTGCGGCTACACCTGCGATCTTTTGAGCCATGTGATGGCAAATGGACAGCAAGGCATGGCCTGGATAACAGTGCAAACCCACATGAACGTGGTGGCGGTGGCCTCTTTGCACGATCTTGCCTGCGTAATAATCCCGGAGGGAATCGCCGTGGAGCAGATCATACTGAATAAGGCCGAAGAGGAAGGGATTGCTGTGATTTCCTCAGACAAAACAGCCTATGGGCTGGCCGCGCTGATGAGCGGCGCGGGTATACCTTCGGCAGTTCAGCGGTGAGAGAGCTTTTCGTCGATCTTCACATACACTCTTGCCTTTCGCCCTGCGCAGATGAGCTTATGACTCCGGGCAATATCGTCGGGATGGCTTATCTGAAAGGTCTTGACGCCATCGCCGTTTGCGACCATAACACGATGGGGAACCTCTCCGCCGTGAAGGCCGCAGCGGACATGATGGGCCTTGTTTTGTTGCCGGGAATTGAGGTCACAACCAGGGAGGAGGTCCATGTCCTTTGCTATTTTCCCGATATCGAAAGCGCATTGCCCTTTGGCGCATATATATATGAACATCTTCCGGATTTCCCAAACAACGCAGCCTTCTTCGGTCGTCAGATATACATGAACGAACAGGACGAGGAGACGGGCGAGGAAAAAAAGCTGCTTGTGAGCGCCACAGATCTTCCCATGGATGAAGTTGCAAGGGCTTGCAGGGCCCATGGAGGCGCTTTTGTTCCGGCGCATATCGGCAGGGCCTCCAACGGCGCGCTGGGCGTGCTGGGTTTTTTGCCGCCGGACATCAAATATGACGCCCTGGAGATCTCAGGCGGCCATGTGGGGGAGCCCATGCTTGAATCTCTAATGGGAAAATACAAATGCCTTCGCTCATCCGACGCCCATCAGCTTCAGGACATTTCTGAGAAAGTATTTTCATTAAACGCGGCTAACTGCACCGCATATTCCATATTTTGCTCTGTTAAGTCAAAATAATTTAATGTTAGGAAGAATATTTACAAAAAATATGTACATTTCTGATTTTTATTGATGCATTTTTTGTAGAGATGTGATACAATTGCAAGAGTGTGATTGACATAAACTTATCAATCAGGATATAAAGCCAGGAGGTTGTGAGTAAATGGCCTTAGAGAACAAAGAGAAGTACGCCAAGCTTCAAAGCGTTATCGACTCGCTTCGCAGTGAAAAAGGCGCGTTGATGCCCATAATGCAGCAGGCTCAGGACATATTCGGCTATCTGCCGGAGGACGTTCAAAAGCACATCGCAAAAGAGCTGGACATTCCCGTGGGAGATATTTACGGCGTTGCCACCTTCTATTCCCAGTTCAACCTTGAGCCCAAGGGCGAATATGTAATCGGTCTTTGCCTTGGCACCGCCTGCTATGTTAAGGGCGCCCAGAAGATAATGGAGGCCCTTGAAAAGGCGCTTGATATTCCTGCCGGCAAAACCACCCCGGACGGCAGGTTCACTCTGAACGCCACAAGATGCCTTGGCGCCTGCGGCCTTGCTCCGGTGCTGATGGTTAACGATGATGTTTACGGAAGGCTCACTCCGGAGGAAATACCGGGGATCATCGCCAAATATCGGGTTAAAGAGGCCTAGAGGCAGCTTTTAGGCCATGATGAGGGAGCTTTGCGATAACATAATGGACATTGCCCAAAACTCCATTGCCGCGGGGGCGACGCTTCTCAAGCTGTCCATTGAGATAAACCATGTGAGTGACGTCATATGGCTCGTTTTTGAGGATAACGGCAGGGGCATGGAGGAAAGTTTGCTTAAAACCGTGGCGGACCCTTTTTCCACCACAAGGACTACCCGCAAGGTGGGCCTGGGGCTTCCTCTCATTAAGCAGACGGCGATCATGACCGGCGGCGAGTTTAAAATAGAATCCGCCCCCGGTGTGGGGACGAAGGTCATCGTTTCCTTTGGCCTTCGCAGCATAGACCGTCCGCCCATGGGGGATGTGGCCGGCACGGTTTACATGTTGATAATCATGAACCCGCAGATGGATTTTCAGATTGCATATAATGTGTCCGGCGCAGACGAAGGCTTCCTGCTGGATACGGTGCAGATAAAAGAGCTTATACAGCCCCTTTCAATCGCTTCGCCGGAGATATCTTCATGGCTGTGCGATTACATTAAACAAGAAATCAATGCTTTGCATGGAGGTGCGAGTTTTCAATGAAGACATTAGCAGAACTGCAGGCGATCCGCCAACGGACGCTGGATATGGTCGCGATGCGTAAAGAAGAGAATGTGAACGCAAGGGTAGTCGTGGGGATGGCCACATGCGGCATAGCCGCCGGAGCAAGACCCGTGATGCTTGAGTTTATCGAGGAACTAAAGCGCAGGAATATTTCTGATGTTACAGTAAGCCAGACGGGCTGCATTGGCGTTTGCAGGCTGGAGCCCATCGTGGAGATTATAAAAGGCGGCGAAAAGGTCACATACGTTAACATGAACGCCGAGAAGGTTGCCCGGATTGTGACGGAGCACTTGGTGAACGGAAAACCTGTGGACGAATTCACTATCGGCGCGGTTGATGGCGCTGAGAAAAAATAGGCGGAGGAGGGGTAAAAGCCATGGAACTAATTAGATCCCATGTGATGGTCTGCGGGGGCACGGGCTGCACGTCCTCAAACTCTGTTGCGATCATCAACGAATTTGAAAAACTCATAGAAGACAACGGGCTTTCGAAGGAAATAAAGGTTGTAAGGACGGGCTGCTTCGGTCTTTGTGAAGCGGGACCCATAGTCATCATATATCCTGAGGGGGCCTTCTATTCGCATCTGAAGGTTGACGACGTTGCCACAATAGTCTCTGAGCATCTGGTCAAGGGCAGGATAGTCAAAGATCTGCTTTACTCCGGCTCTGTTGAGGCCAAGGACGACACGATCAAGTCACTTGAGCATGTGGATTTCTACCAAAAGCAGCAAAGGGTTGCCCTTCGAAATTGCGGAGTGATCGACCCTGAAAATATAGACGAATACCTGGCCTTTGACGGCTATCTGGCCCTTGAAAAGTGCCTGATGAAAATGACGCCCGAGGAGGTCATCGAGGAGATCAGCAAGTCCGGCCTTAGGGGCAGGGGCGGCGCTGGCTTCCCCACCGGCCTTAAATGGAAGTTTGCCTACAACAGCAAGTCAGACAAGAAATATGTTTGCTGCAACGCCGACGAGGGCGACCCCGGCGCGTTCATGGACCGCTCCGTTTTGGAGGGCGATCCCCACAGCATATTGGAGGCCATGGCAATTGCCGGATACGCGATAGGCTCCGACCAGGGCTACATCTATTGCCGTGCGGAATACCCCATTGCCCTTGAAAGGCTGAGGATCGCCATCAACCAGGCCAAGGAATACGGTATTTTGGGCAATAACATATTCGGAACCGACTTCAGCTTTGACGTCGAAGTTCGCCTTGGCGCAGGCGCCTTCGTTTGCGGCGAGGAAACCGCGCTGATGGTCTCAATCGAGGGAAACAGGGGTGAGCCCCGTCCCAGGCCGCCTTTCCCGGCGGTAAGAGGGCTTTTCGGCAAGCCAACTATTCTTAACAACGTGGAAACCTACGCTAACATCCCCCAGATTATAAACAACGGCGCCGAGTGGTTCTCATCTATGGGCACAGAAAAATCCAAGGGCACGAAGGTTTTCGCCCTGGGCGGCAAGATCAACAATACCGGCCTTGTGGAAGTGCCCATGGGTACCACATTGCGCGAGATAATATACGACGTGGGCGGCGGCTGCCCAAACGGCAAGGCCTTCAAGGCTGCCCAGACTGGCGGACCCTCCGGAGGCTGCATCCCTGCGGATCTGCTGGATGTTGAGATCGACTATGACAACCTTGTGGCCATCGGCTCCATGATGGGCTCCGGCGGCATGATAGTCATGGACGAGGACAACTGCATGGTGGACATCGCAAGGTATTTCCTTGAGTTTACGGTGGACGAATCCTGCGGAAAGTGTGCTCCCTGCCGCATCGGCACAAAGAGGATGCTGGAAATTCTGGAGAGGATAGTCGAGGGAAAGGGCGAGGAGGACGATATCGAAAAGCTGGAAAAGCTGGCCGAGGGCATACAGTCCGCATCTCTTTGCGGCCTGGGGCAGACAGCCCCCAACCCGGTCATCTCCACGCTGCGCTATTTCCGTGACGAGTATGAGGCCCACATCAATGAAAAGCGCTGTCCCTCTAAGCATTGCAAGGCGCTGCTGAGCTATAGCGTGATACCCGAAAAGTGCGTGGGCTGCACCCTGTGCGCCCGTAATTGCCCGGTTAACTGCATCAGCGGTAAGGTGAAGGAAGTGCATGTGATCGATCAGAGCAAGTGCATCAAGTGCGGAGTTTGCATGGAAAAGTGCAGATTTGATGCGATCAGCCTTTCCTAGGACGAAGAAAAGGAGCGAAGCATTTATGGCGATGGTTAATCTGACTATTGACGGCGTGAAGGTGAGCGTCCCCCAGGATACCACCGTTTTGGACGCAGCACGTCAGGCCAATATTAATATACCCACAC
>JBNRMR010000053.1:0-9354 GCA_050309705.1 Christensenellales bacterium
CATAAAAATTCCTCAGTAGCTCAATGGCAGAGCATTCGGCTGTTAACCGAAGGGTTGCTGGTTCGAGTCCAGCCTGGGGAGCCACATCGGAGCAAAGTTCGCTTTGCTCCCTTTTTGTTGCACGAAAAACATCCGCGCGCTTTTTGCACCTCATTTTCCTCGAAAATTCATGTTCGCATCGGCTAAGCCCTTGAACCCCGGTCTTTTTACGCTGATTTGCTCACTACCAACTTTTTGCGGTTGCCGTCTGTGGCGGCATAAAGCCCTATGCATCTCTTGGTAGCTTTGCTTCCTGGGAGCCTGCGCCCTCCTCGGAAGAGGAGGCTCATGCCAGCAGCCTAGGAGAACGGGCGAAAAGGCAATATATTCCCCATTAGCTGGCCGGCAAAGCGAAATTGCGCATAGCTGCTGAGCGCAATAAATGAAGTGCGACGCAGTTACTCATATGAAATATTTCAAAGTTATAAATAAAGCCGGTGCTCTGCTTGACACCTATCTTTTTTCATTGTATTCTCTAATTGAACCAAGAATGAAAGGTATGAGAAAATTGAATAATCCTACGCAAAATGTTGATCAAGCTGAGCAAAAAGTTGGTTATTCATTTGAAACGAAATACTGCAAACATTGCGCTGCAGTAATTCCAAAGGATGCCGTAATTTGCACTGCTTGCGGACGTCAGGTTGAGGAGCTTAAAGCGGAGCAGCAGATACCCATTGTTATAAACAACACAAACACAAATGTGAATACCAGCGTTAGCTCGGCTTCGGTAGGTGGTGCCAGAAGGGAGAAAAACAAGTGGGCAGCTTTATTGCTTTGCCTGTTTCTGGGTGTGATTGGCGGCCATAAATTTTATGAAGGCAAGGTGGGAATGGGAATTTTGTATCTATTTACATGCGGGCTTTTCTTCATAGGTATTGCTCTGGATTTAATAATTCTACTCTTTAAGCCGAATCCATATTATATATAAGGATATGATAATGGACATGCGTTCCTTTTTAAGGGGCGCTTTTTTCCGGGAAATAGTCAAAATGCCTGAGGAATGGTTGACTTGTTTTGCGGAAATGTGTTAGTATATCATGGTAGCATGGTTTAATTTGGGAAAGTTTGTCGAAGCTTTTGACAAATGCTTTTGGAAAACGATCAAGAAAAAGAAGAATGGAAGGACGGAAGGAACATGAAGTATGTCTTTTTGGCCGCGTACGCGCTGATTATGGTGCTGATCGCGGTTTTTGCACGCCGCGGAGCAAAGAACGTGAACGAATTCGTTTTGGGCGGGCGAAATGTGGGCCCCTGGCTGAGCGCCTTTGCTTATGGCAACAGCTACTTTTCTTCGGTAATATTTATTGGTTATGCTGGAAGAAACGGCTGGAATTTCGGCATATCCACTCTGTGGATTGCCATCGGCAATGCAATCGTTGGAAGCTTGCTGGCTTGGATAGTTTTGGCGAGGCCCGCAAGGAGCATGACTCAGCGGCTTAAAACATCCACAATGCCGGAGTTTTTTAACGCGAGATATTCCAGCAAGTGGATGAAAATTATTTCATCAATAATTATTTTTATATTTCTTGTGCCCTATTCCGCCTCTGTTTATCAGGGCCTGGGTAATGTCTTTGAAAGCCTGTTCGGCATCCCTTTCATTTACTGCATGATATTAATGGCAGTCCTCACCCTGGTATATCTTCTGGTGGGAGGCTACCTCACCACTGTTTTGGGAGACTTTTTTCAGGGCATAGTCATTTTTGTGGGTGTGGGCTTCATGCTGTTTTTCCTGTTCAGGCATATGGGCGGCGCGGGCGAAGCGTTCACGGCGCTGGCCGGCATCGGCACCGAGTTCACCAGCTTTTTCTCCACGGGGACTTCGACGCCCTTTGCGCTCCTGTCCCTGGTGGTGCTGACATCCTTCGGCCCGTGGGGACTGCCCCAAATGGTGCATAAGTTTTACGCAATAAGGGACGAGAAATCCATACCCAAGGGCATGATAATCTCAACCATATTTGCTCTTTTGATAGGCGGGGGAGCATACGGCGCAGGCGCTTTCGGCAGGGTTGTTTTAAACAACACTTTGCCGGCGGCAACGGCGACATCATCCGCCTATGATATGATAATGCCCAATGTTTTTTACACCGCATTGCCAGAAATTTTGATGGGACTAATAGTGGTTTTGATGCTTTCCGCCAGCATAAGCACTCTGGCTTCGCTGGTTTTAACATCGGCTTCCACGGTGGCGATAGACCTTTTCAAGGGTGTTTTAACGCCGAACATGAGCCAAAAGAATGTGATGATTCTGATGCGGTCAACCTGTGTGGTGTTTGTGGTTGCCTCAGTGGTGATCTCAATCACCAGTATGGATGGAATTGTGGCGTTGATGTCACTTTCGTGGGGGACGGTCGCCGGGGCTTGCATAGGGCCTTTCGTGCTGGGACTTAGGTGGCGCAAAGCTACAAAGGCGGGCGCCTGGGCGGGCATGATCGGCGGCTTGGCGGTGTCGATAAGCCTCACGCTTATGATGGGCATGTCGCAAACGCCAGTCACCGGAAGCATAGCAATGGCAACTTCCCTGCTTTTGACATGGCTGGTTTCACTGCTGACGAAAAAGCCGGATCATGAACTGGTGAAGCTGGCATTTGGTGAATGAGCTAAAGGTTTGGCCAGGGAGGATGACAGCATATAAATGTGGAAGGCGCAAAAAACAAGGCGCCTTTCATTTTTTATGAAAACGTTTTTTATTGATTTAGCGCGGCAGATAAGTAAATTTGCCGTGAGGAGCATTTGTGGTTTTGTTGATAATCTTGACAGAGTGCAATAAATTATGTATGATAAATAGCAATATACGCCGAAAGGAAGGTCTTTATGGCGAAAGTAACTTTTGACGAGGCTCTGTGCAAGGGCTGCGGTTTATGTGTGCCCGTTTGCCCAAAGGGAATTGTGCATATGAGCGAAACGAAGATCAACTCCAAGGGTTATTACCCTGCGGAAGTTTTAGAGATGGACAAGTGCATAGGTTGCGCGCAATGCGCAAGGATGTGCCCGGACTGCGTCATCACTGTAGAAAAATAGCATACAGCGCGACGGCCCTGCTTAAAGGAGTGACAGAATGGAAAAAATATTGATGAAGGGAAATGAAGCCATTGCTGAGGCGGCCATTATGGCCGGGTGCAGGCAATTCTTCGGCTATCCCATCACACCTCAAAATCAGATCCCCGAGTATATGTCAAAGCGCATGCCTCAGGTGGGCGGCACTTTCTTGCAAAGCGAAAGCGAAGTCGCCGCCATCAACATGGTTTATGGTGCGGCGGGAGCGGGCGGAAGGGTGATGACCAGCTCATCCAGCCCGGGAATTTCCCTTAAGCAGGAGGGCATTTCATACATTGTCGGCGCCGAGCTGCCCTGTGTTATTGTGAACATAGTCCGCGGCGGCCCTGGTCTGGGCGGAATACAGCCCGCGCAGAGCGACTATAACCAGTCCACAAGGGGCGGCGGCCATGGGGACTATAGAATGATAGTGCTGGCGCCATCCTCCGTTCAGGAGGCGATAGAGCTGACCCAGGACGCCTTTGACCTTGCCGATATTTACAGAAATCCCGTGATGGTGATGGGCGATGGCATGATTGGCCAGATGATGGAGCCCGTTGTTATAAAGCAAAGAAAGCCTGCAGATCTTCCGGATAAGGCATGGGCGACCACTGGCTGGGACGGCAAGACTCGCCCCAGGGCTGTTATAAACTCGCTTTTTATCGACCCGGAAGTTCTGGAAAAGCACAATCTTAAACTACAGGCAAAGTATGCTGCAATGGAAAGAGAACAGGTGCGGGTGGAGGTTGACTGCCCGGAAGACAGCGAGTATATCGTCGTGGCATATGGCACAATGGCCAGAATTACCTCCAAGGCCATCGCCATGGCAAGGGCGGAGGGCATGAAGGTGGGCTTTATTCGCCCGATAACCCTGTGGCCCTTCCCGAAGGAAGCCATAAAGAAGGCTGTGACAGGAAATGTCAAGCATGTGATGACCGTTGAGCTTGCTGCCGGACAGATGCTGGACGATGTTCGCCTTACCATCGGAAACGATGTGCCCAGTTCCTGCTTCTCGCGCTTGGGCGGCATGGTTCCCACCTCCAGGGAAGTATTTAACAACATAATGAAGCTGAAGGGAGGCAAGTAACATGGCAATTGTTTTTCAAAAGCCAAAATCCCTGACGGATGCGCCCTCTCACTATTGTCCAGGCTGCACCCACGGCATAATCCACAGGCTGGTAGCCGAAGCCATCGATGAGCTGGGAATTCAGGAAAAGACAATAGGCGTCGCCCCCGTGGGCTGCGCGGTTTTTGCATATAATTATTTTAACGTGGATATGCTTCAGGCGGCCCATGGCAGGGCGCCTGCTGTGGCCACAGGCGTTAAACGGGTGAACCCGAACAACATAGTGTTCACATATCAGGGCGATGGCGACCTGGCCTCAATCGGCGCGGCGGAGATAGTCCATGCCGCTGCACGGGGCGAAAAGATCACCACAATTTTTGTCAACAACGCAATATACGGAATGACGGGCGGCCAGATGGCCCCCACCACTCTGCCCGGCCAGGTGACCACCACATCGCCCTACGGCCGTGACCCGGAGCATTGCGGCTATCCGGTGATGATCAGCGAGATGCTGGGCCAATTGAATGGTCCCTCCCTCATACAAAGGGTCTCCGTTCACGATATACGCAATATCAGGAACGCAAAGAACGCCATCAAGAAGGCGTTTCAAAATCAGGTTGAGGGCAAGGGATTTTCAATGATAGAGGTTCTTTCAACCTGCCCCACCAACTGGGGCATGACTCCGCTGGAGTCCCTCAAGTGGCTGGAAGAAAATATGATTCCCCAGTTCCCCCTGGGTGTTTTTAAGGAGGTATAGCCATGGATGAGCAGCTTATTATCGCGGGTTTTGGTGGGCAGGGCGTCCAGCTTATGGGGCAGCTTCTCACCCAGGCGGGCATGAGGGAGGATAAGCACGTCAGCTTTCTGCCATCATACGGCCCGGAAATGCGCGGTGGCACCACCAACTGCAATGTGGTCATCTCCGATGAGCCGGTGGCTTCACCAATAGTGGGCGAGGCCAGCTGTGCAATGGTTCTTAATCTGCCTTCGCTTTTAAAGTTTGAGAAGGCGGTTGTCCCCGGAGGGGTTTTGATAGTCAACGCCTCCCTGTGCGACAAGCCCGTGGAAAGGGATGATATCAGAGTCATAAGCATTCCTGCAAACGAGATCGCCCTGGAGCTGGGAAACATCCGCGTGGTGAACATGATAATGCTGGGCGCATATCTGGAGGCCACCAAGGCGGTGTCAGAGGATACAGTTATGGATTGCCTGAAGGAAACATTCGGCCCCAGGAGGGAGCACCTGCTGCCCATAAACCGCCGCGCCATGGACGAAGGCGCCAAATTCGCCAGGGCTAAAAACTAAAAACGGGTTAATTTAAGCCGGGGAAAGCAAAGCAAGCTTGTCCTCGGCTTTTTTATTTTGCACCGCTTTCAATGAGAGCCGGTTTTTTAAAGATGCTAATGCGGTTTGCGCGATGCCCACTGTTTTTTTAAGGCTTCGGGCTGTTTACGGCCATTTAAGCTCGGACTTTGGCGAAGGCAGAGCAAATGCCGGATAGCAAGTGAAGCGCTCATCATTTCCTATCTCAAAATATGGCGCCAAAATACGCCCTTCATCGGACTGAATCGCAAAATGCAATGGTCTTTCCGTAGGCGTCAGCCACTGCTTGAAATCCTTGGGATCGTTATTGAGTATTATCCTGGCGGAAGTGTGGCCGGAGCCCACCGCCATGGATTCTGCCGCGCCCTTAACAGCCATAAGAAGCGGGCCGTACTCAAAGGCATAGCGCGCATATTCCACAGGCGGCTCGGCGTGCAAGTTGCTGTATTGCTCCGCGCCCGTGTAGAGCGTGGCCCGCAGGCCAAAGGGCAGATCAAACGACAGCTCGGTCAGGCTGTCCCAGGCCCTGAATATGCTCAGATAGCTGCCCGGCTCACCCGTGTAGACTTCTCCGCCCACATTCACATCGACCGGGCCCGTCGCCCAGGATGGGATGCGCAGTCTCAGCTCAAATTCGGCGCCGCCTTCAGTTTCAACCTCAATTCGCACCGCGCCGCAGTAGGGCATCTTTGTGCGAGTGCGCAGCTTCACCTCGCCTGCATTTCGCTGCCAGTCGATCTCGGACTCGCTGTATATGTCCACGCTGATCGTATCTTCGCTCACACTATACAGGAACTCCGGCAGCATGGCGTAAAGGCGTGTTCCAACGCCGCAGCAGCAGTGCACAAGCCCGCCGCGCTGCTTGTGCTGATCCAGCCAGGCAAAATAGCGGATACCCTCGTTGCCGTCCTGGTTGGCAATCGCCACATTGTAAAGTGACTTTTCTATTTCGCTCACATAGTCTTCCCTTTCGGGGAACAGACGGTGCAGCCTTTGGTTGAGGAAAATCCAGAACGAGGTGCAGCACAGCTCATTGTAGGAACGCGGGGGCGATAGCCAGGCGCAGCCCGGGTACGCATCCAAAAATTCACACATCACTATGCCGCCGCCCACATGCTGCCAGTCTTTTTTGTACATATCGTAGGCATTCAGTACGGCGCGCAGATAGTAATGCTTGCCCGTGGCCCGGTAAAGGTCAAGGTAGCCCTCCAGGGCCTCAAGCTCCGTACCATGGGGGTGGGGCTCCACCCCGGGCTGCTTGCGGGTTTCAATGCAGCGCTTTTCACGCATTATAAACTGCCCCAGCCGCCAGTCCTCCTGGTAATACTGCACCGTGTTTTCGATATCATCCCACTTGCCAACGGGGGTATTATACACAAAAGGGCTGCACACAACGCCCTGGAACGCAAGCACCAGATAGCGTATGATGGGCAGATCATCGCAGGCATTGAACCAATCCTGCCAGCGGCGCAGCATGTCAAGCGCATCGGGATTGCCGCCCAGCGCAGCAGCATACAGCCCGTAAGTGAGCCATATCCGCACATAATGGGGGTATTCCAGCGTGCCAAACTGCTCCTTGGGCACGGCCATCAAATAGCCGTCCGGCTCGCTGCAGGCCTTTATCTCGCCAACAATGGTATCCACCAAGTCATTAAGATCAGGCTCATCGGCCCACCGCAGGGCATTTCCCGCACCCATCAGCAAAAGCCCGGCGGTCTGGCCCTTTATGTTGTCCTCAAAATGACCGCGGTAAGGCTCTCCTGGCGCTTCTTTTCCCGCACGCCTTCGAAACCAGTAGAGGGCGGCGTCCAAATCAATGCGCTTTAAAAAGCCGATGTTGTTCTGAAACACCTGAGCAAACAGGCTTTCGCCAAGCCGCACTCCATGCAGCGGTGTGAACAGCCTGTCGGGAATCTTATTCTTTGAGTTGTTGTCGATCCATTGCTTGTTTTTAAGCATGAAAGCCCCTCCTCATTTTTTGCACACAGCTATATTTATATCTTATGGAAGAATCAGCTTTATACCAAGGCGCAGCAAACGCGGCTCGTTGCAGGGTTTCGCCTTGATGAGATTAACAAGGCGCCGAACGATTGCCTCGGATTGGTCAGATATGCAGCATATGCTGGCAAAGCGCTGTGGCAGCATAAGCCCGGTCTGTATGTCGTCAAAGCCCACTATGGGGAAATGCTCGCCTGATCTGCCCAGGGCTGAGCTAAGAGCGCTGAGAGCCTCATAGGCCATGAGATCGCTGAAGGCTACTATGGCTGTGAAGGGGGGACCATGCATCAAAGCGCCTGCCACGGCTTCCCGCCCATTGCCCGATGTGATGTTGGCAAGACAAATTAGCTCCTCGCGCACAGGGATTCCTGCTGATGCGTGGGCGTCCCTATAGCCCTGCAGGCGTTCAATGCTGCTGGAAACGTGTAGGGGGCCGCCAAGAAAAAGTATGCTGGAATGCCCTTTTTCAATAAGGTAATTGGTTGCAAGCCTTCCCCCCTCTTTGTCATCCCACACCACGGCGTGGGCGTCGATGTGGGGGAAATATCTGCCGGACAACACGAACGGCACGCCTAACCCCTGCAAAAGCCTTATGTTATCGTCATTTTCTTGCACAGGGCATATTATTATGCCGTCAACGCGCTTGCTATACGCTGAAAGTATGGCGCTTTTTTCCCATTGGGAGTCCTCATTGCTGTTGAATATGATGAGGCTGTAGCCATGCTGGCGGGCAGCAAGCTCTATGCCCCTTACAAGGCTGCTGAAAAAGGGGTTGGAAATATCGCCCACTATCATAGCCAGGGTTTGGGTTGCGCCTGAGCGCAATGAACTTGCGGCCACGTCGCCCACATAGTTCAGCCGTGATGCCGCCTCGCGGATGATGGACTTGGTCTCCTGCGATATATCGCTGCGGTTTTTCAGCGCCCGAGAAACGGTGTTGACAGTGAAGCCAGTTTCAAGGGCTATATCCTTCAGTGTAACTCGCTTGCTGTTGCTCATGCCCGTCCTCCCTCAAGCTTATTGTGCAATATTAACGTTAACGCAAATTCATCCAAATCTTATTTGGTATTTGATGATTTGAATAGATTATATCATTTTCAAACAGCTGTGTCAATTATAAAGCAGCAATACATCGATTGCGGCGCGCCATATGCCGATAACGATATTGTGCGCAATTAATCAGCATTCTGTGGCGTGGTGATTCTTTGCAGGGCCTCTCAGATCATTCGCACGCATGAACATCCGCATATAATTTGCATGAGGTGAAGTAAAAGTTGGGAGCCGGGCAATAAAAAATGCAAGGATTCGCTCCGCCGCAGGCAAAGCCGCGAGAAGCTGGAGGTGAGCAAACCGACACATAAAACCTCAAGTGGGTTAAAAGTGGGTTGTTCAGAAAAGAAAGCCCCCCATTAATGGATATTCACAGGGTTTATAATGATCAGGGCGGAATGGTAGGACTTGCTTGCGCGCGGACAAAAAATATCGCAAACCACTAACCATGATTCGCGATATTGGTTACCCGGCCTTCCGGGTTGGTGCCGGTGGCCGGACTCGAACCGGAAATCCTACGTTGCCCCACTACCACAAAAGGCCGTACATGGGCAAATTCTGCCCTTATCGGTAAACCAGATACCCCGAACACACGTTTTTTTTACCGCTAAAGTGGGTTAAAAAGTGGGTTAAAAATCAAACCAATTCAGCCCTGCCGCATGCTACACGCGATAAAGCAAGCCGCCCCACTCGAGGCGGCCCGCGCTACGGTTTAATATACGGTTCATCAGGGTCGATTAGCCACTGTCGGCCCACTTTTTCCGCTGTCTCGAAGCCTCCCGCAAGCAGCTTTCGGCGCGTGTTAGAGTAATCCTTGCCATGGATTCGCGCATACTCCGCTAACG
>JBNRMR010000054.1:0-7758 GCA_050309705.1 Christensenellales bacterium
ACTGTGCATCCATCAAACACGGTGCTTACCCATGGCCTGACGGCGGAGATAGTCAAGGAGCTGCAGGAACGGCTGATGGATCTGGGCTACATGGAAGAGGATGAACCCACTGACTATTTCGGCAGCATAACAAGGGCAGCCGTCAAATATTTCCAGCGCCAGCATGACCTTTCCGTGGACGGCAAGGTGGGCATGGAGACATATAATCTGTTGATGAGCAATAATGCTCAAAGATACACTGTGATGCAGGGCGCTTCAGGCACAGACGTCACAGAGCTTCAGACAAGACTATATGAGCTGGGCTATATGGAGCATGTGACAGGCTTCTTTGGTGAAGAAACCCTAGAGGCCGTGAAGACGTTCCAAAGCTATAACAATCTTTCCGTGGACGGCAAGGTGGGCTCTAAGACCCGAGAAATGTTATATAGCGCCAACGCCAACGCCTACTTCATGAAATATGGCGAAAAAAGCGACGAGGTGAAGGAGTACCAGACCAGGCTGCAAAAGCTGGGATATCTGACCACCACCCCCGACGGCGTATACGGCAAGGACACCGTTGCTGCGGTCAAGCGCTTCCAGGAGTTGAATGGCATCATCTCCGACGGATTCCTGGGCCCCAACACTGTGAAGGCGCTAAAGTCCGGCAGCGCTAAAAACAACGCCCTGATGTTCGGCATGAGGGGCGACGATGTTGAAAATGTTCAGAAGACACTGAAAAAGCTGGGATATATGAGAAATGTCACCGGCTATTTCGGCAGCGAAACCGAGAACGCAGTGAAGTCGTTCCAAAGCAGAAATAGCCTTTCCTCCGACGGCATGGTGGGCAAGGCGACGATGGCGACACTGAACAGCAGCAACGCAAGGAGAGCCAGCAGTGGAAGCTCGTCATCTGGCGGGAGCTCGTCGTCGGGCGGCTCATCTTCCTCCAGCTCATCCACCAGCAGCAAGCTGGAAAAGATGATCAGCGTCGCTGAAGGCAAGCTTGGAAGCGAGTATGTCTTTGGCGCAAAGGGCCCCAACAAGTTTGACTGCTCGGGCTTCGTGTACTACGCGCTGAACCAGGCGGGGGTTAACCAGAGCTATATGACCTCTGCGGGCTGGGCATCAAGCACCAAGTATGACAAGATCACCCGCACCAAGGACCTCCAGCGCGGCGATATACTGGTGTTCGAGGGCCATGTGGGCATATACACAGGTAACGGCGGCATGATCGACGCTTCCTCCGGCAGGGGTAAGGTCGTTACCAGAACGAAAATCTGGGACTCCAGCTACTGGACCAAGAACTTCATCTGCGGCTTCAGAATATTCTAGGCGGTCGGAAGGGGAAGCTGAGGGGCTCTGCCCCTTGCCCCCCTAATAATATAGGCCGTTGAAGGAAGCCGCCGTAAAGAAAAGTTTGGGTTGCGGGGTTTATTGGGTTGCTTTTATTGCATGTATGTAATAAAATTGAATTATAGCAGAAAAGGAAAGGAGAGTGCTGATGTCTTATATCATTATGACGGATACGAATTCCGACATAACCTACCCATTTGTCGATAAATATGACATAAAGATGATCTACATGCCATACTACATCGACGGGCAGGAGTTATTCAGCGATCTGGCAAGGTCCACGCGAACGCAGGAATTCTACAAATCCATGAGGGAAGGCGCAACACCCACGACTTCGCTTTTAACCCAGGCACAGTATGTTGACTATTTCGAGCCGTATCTTCAGGCGGGGCAGGACATTCTTTTTATCAGTTTTTCTTCAAATTTATCCGCCTCAATCGAACAGGCCATAAATGCAGTCAATGAACTGGCTCAGGTTTATCCCGAGAACAGGGTCGTTCATATTGACTCCCGGCATATTTCGTTTGGTGAAGCGCTGATGGTCATAAGGGCGGCAAAGCTTCGCGAGGAGGGCAAGAGCATTGATGAGGCGGCGCAGGCCATAGAGGATGAACTGATGAACTACCATTCTTGGATCGCGGTGGACGATCTTGTTTACCTCAAGCGCGGAGGCAGGCTTTCGGCCACTTCCGCCACCTTCGGCACCATCATGGACATCAAGCCAATACTCACCATTAGCCACGACGGAAGGATTGTCCCCGCGGCGAAGGTTAAGGGCAGAAAGAAGGCAATAAAGGCTCTGCTGGACAAGTTCGAGGAGCTTTCGCAGGATAAAAAGCTGGCAGTTGTGCTGGATGCGGACTGCACCCAGGAGGCCGATTTCCTGCAAAAGGATCTGGAGGCAAGGCATCCCGGCATTGAGGTTGTGAGGATACCCGTCGGGCCTGTGATATGCACCCATTGTGGGCCGGGAACCATCGCCCTTGTTTTCCCTGGTAAGGACAGATCCAAAACAAAAATCGCTTAGATTCATTTGCTTTATTTTTACAGATTTGCACCAAGAAAAGCAGCCGAGCATTGATTGCGCGGCTGCTTTTTTGGCGGAAAAGTCACCTTGACCTCGAATTTACCTTGGAGGGTTATAAAAGCTTGCGGGGGCCTGGGGAAGAAGCCGCCGGCGCCCCAAAACCTAAAGACCTACTTCACCCTCACGCGCGGCGCAGCCAGGATGCCCTGGGGCCGCAGCTGATATTCGTAGCTCCACCTGTCGTCGTCGGAGCGCCATGCGTTAGGACCGAACCAGGTGACTGAATAGTCGCTGTTGTGGACAGAGCCGAATGCATTCACCCGGGTGCCGAACAAAGTGACGTCGATGGTCTTCGCACCTTCGGGCACCTGAATATCCAGCCTGTAGGGCGGGAAGACGATCTCGCCCTGGCGCTTGCCGTCAATATCTACCGCGATCAGCGCGCCCCTGTAGTGGGTTGCAGAAAGCTCCGCGCTATTTATGCCCTGCGCCGGCAGGTGGTAGACTATGTTTCCGGCATAGAAGGGCAGCCCCTGGCAGGTGATATCGCCAAAGCCCAGCCGCCTCACGGGCGCGGTCAATGTCTTTTTGCTTCCGGCGAGCCTGACTCCAAAATCGCCCAGCAAATATGCTGCTTCAGCGCCCACGCGCCTTGTGATGGGCACGTGCAGCTCCACGGTGTTAAGGCCCTTTTGTATGCCGGGGATGGGCACCGTTTGAATGGCCTCATCCACGAAATAACCGTCGGGGATCATTGAAACGGTCTTTCCGTTCACCAGCATGGAAGCGGCTTCGGGGTGTTCAAGGGCCACCTTGCAGCCAGCGCAGTCGATTTCGCTTTCAAACTCGTAAAGCAGTCTGATCACATGCTTAGAAGGTTCATCCGGAACAACCCAAGGCTGAGCAAAGCCCTCCATTCTCAGGGGATATCCGGCCTTCTTGCGCAGCTTGTCGTCAATCTTGAGTATCTCATCCTCGTCGCTCCATTCGGTTTCATCGTCGAACTTATATCTTGCGATGTCCAGCAGAAGCACGTTCGGCTCGGCCAGAGTCACATCCACTTGGCTGGGCATGAACTTGCCGCTTCTGTCGATGGGCTTAAGCTGCGCATCGGCGGAGGCAGCGCGCCCGGGGATAAGCCTCAGCAGAATGCTGTCGCAGGCATTCAGATAGCGGGTGATGACAGTGCTTCCGCCGACGTAATCCGCGCCCAGAGGCGTAATTTCGCCGGTCATGGTGTCATAAAGCACGGGGGCATATTCGCCCTTGATGCTGATTTTGATCATCTCATCGTGCATGACGTCCATATGATTTGGCCTTTCACCGTGACAGACAAAGAGCCACTTATCATCGCCGTCCTGACGGAGCTGATAGAGTACATTCTTTGACCTGTTGCCAGAGTTGTCCGATATGCGCATGATGGAGTTGCCGCCGGATGCTTCTCTTATGTCGACAACTCTCAGATCCTCCAGGGCTGTCAGCAGCGAGGAGTTGGAGATGGATATATTCATTGCGCCATCGGTGAGGGATGCAATATCGGCGCTGGGCACGGCGTCCATCAATGTGGGCGCATCGCCCATCACAATCAGCCTACCGCCGGCTTTTTTGAAGGCCTCAAGCCTTTCGAAGGTGGTTTTGCGCATTGTGGTCATGGCGGGAACCAATATGGCGTCATATTCCATATGGCCCACTTTAAGCGGGAAGCCGCCCTTTTCGCACTGGTCCGGCAGCAGGGATTCGCAGACAAAGTCAAAGTCAATCTGGCCGAAGAGCAGCCAGTTGATCACGTTCTTGAAGTTGTCGTCCATCTCCTGGCGTTCAAGGGCTGTGTGCTCGTTGGGGCCCCATCTGAGCCAATAGCTTTCAATGGGGTGGATGACGCCCACCTTAACCACGGGCTTGCCACGGGTGAGAGCGGTGTTCAGCCGGGCAAAATGGTTCTCAATCAACGGATATTCCTTGTACCAGGCGGATTGGTAGCCGATTGAGGCGGGATAGTCCCTCTTGGCCTCGCCCTCCATCGAAACCCAGGTGAGGTGATGGACTCGGGTGGTGATACCCAGGGCCGCCTGCCAGTCACCCTGCATCTTGTGGCCGCGGAAGTCGAAGTTCCAGTTGGTGACACCGTAAAGCTCGGAGAGAACACCGGGGCAGCCATATTGGCGGGAGGCCGATTGTGCCTGCTTGGCGGTGGAATATTCGCGCCTGTCACACAGGATGTCGATTCCCGGCAGGTCAAAGGAGCGGTATGAGCGCATGGCATCGCCTAGGGCGCCGGTCTGGGAAAGGAGATTCTCTTCGGACATCATGTGGCCGGTGAGCATCAGGCCGTTTTCCCTGCACCAATTGCCGCAGGTGTCTGCAAAGGCGCTGGCGAAGCGCTCGGCTATATGGTCATGGTAGCGGTAACGGTGGAGAGAGGGGGCGCTCTTTGGCAGATCCCAGAACAGCTCGGGAATGGACTTTAAAATATCGTCGCCCGCATAGGCCTGCGCATATGTCTGGGGAAGGTCGTCTGTCCAGGGCAGGAAGACATCGTGGCTGTCCTTTGCGAAGGCCATCATCGCTTTCTTTGTGAACTGGGGCTCATCGGTGAACATGGCGGGCACCGTCTTGCCGAAATCACCGCCGACGATTTCTTTATATCTTTCATAGGTGATCTTCACGAACTCTTTGACTGCTTCCGGGTCCAATGTGTTCAGATAGCTCTGATTGTTGAACCAAGGACTTTCCATGGCAACTCCCATGTATGCATACCAAAGGTCATGCTTTGCCTCCTCGCCCTCGCCCAGAAGACGGTAGCTTTTTAGATAGCCGCCCTCGTCCAGCTCAACGTCGTACTTGGCGAGAAACTTGCTCTTCCCGCTGCGCACCGCCTGAGCCCTGGAGGCAAGGTCCAGATCGCTGGAGCTGAAGTCCTCGTCGGCGGTTTTGGTGAAAACCAAAAAGCGTGCGCGGTACTTTTTATTTTTTGTGACTTTGCCGCCCGCTGCGCCGGAGGGCCAGCGGTCTTCGTCGTAGAGCCAGGCCAGCATGTTTTCGTCCTTGGCCTTTTCCACGCACTCCTTTACCATATGCATGAATTCATCGCCCAGATATTCTGTGGCCATACCGGAGCGGCTGTGCATGTGGAAGCCGCCAAGGCCCATTTCCTTCATTTGTTCAATCTGCCTTTTGAGCTGATCGGCATCAAGCTTGTTGTTCCAGGCCCAAAAGGGCGCACCGCGGTATTCGCTCCCCGGGTTTTGGAAGAGCTTGTCACAAAGCTGGGGGCTTTCATTCTTGGGATAAAGCAAGACATCACTCCTTCGAAAGTTTTTTTATTTTAAGCAATAATAAAATGAGCCGGAGACCTAGGTGAAAATTCAAACGGATTATATCAATGATATGATACCATATTTTGCAGATGATGAGAACTGCCTATATGCAGAGAAAGCAATAATTGCCGCAAGAAGCAGTGGAAAAAAATGAAAAGGTATGTTATAATTAGGAGTGCTGTGAAAAAGCAAAATATTTCAGGAGGAGCGCATATGGCTAAGATTGAGAGCAAGATTCTGTATGACAAGACGGAGATCGTGGTTGTGGATCTGAGCGGCAAGCGCGCCCAGGCCTTGAACCTCACCTATGACAAGATCGTCAGTATCCAGTTCGACAACTCCACTTTCAGCAAGCTTTTTAAGAAGGTTCCCAGTGAGAAGATAACCATAACCGTGAGAGGAAGGGAAGCCCCCGTGGTCTTCTTTGAGGAAAATGAGAAGAAATATTGGGATCAATACAAGAGCGACCTGACCAAGTTCGCCAAGGACAACAGGATTTCATTTCGGAACAATTTGGAATAAACTTTTGCGGAAAGCCCCTGAATGAAACAGGGGCTTTAAAGTTATAAAGAAGATAAATACAGCATAGGCTTTCTTTTGGGATCTTTTCAGCATTGCCAGCTTCAGGGCGCATCATGTGAGCTAAGCCTGCAGGCTAACATCATATTTCTAGTCTTCCGCCCTTTTTTTAATCCTTTAATCAAATTAATCAAAAAAACCCCGGCTTTTGGCCAGGGTAAATATATAGCGGTTAAAGCGCAAGCACTTGTTCCCACACGCTTTCGATGACGGGGATGCCCAGGCGGGTGTTTTCCTCCCGAACGCGCAGCACACCGGCCCCGGGATGGCGCGCGGGGCTGCCCTGAACCAGGGGAGTGGAGGCCGCGATATCCTCGGCGGTGGCCTGGATGCTCTCCTCAATCTTGGCCCTGTCGGGGAACTTGCTCAGATCAATGGCGAGGAAGAACTGTGAGCAGGCGGTTTCGTGGGGGAGCAGGCCAATATCCCTTGTGGTGTTTCCACCGGACAGAGCCGCAGCAAGCAGATCCAGCATTATTGAAAGGCCGGAGCCCTTCCAGTAGCCGATGGGAAGGGGCTGGCGGCTTTTCATGATGGCCTTGGGATCCTTGGTGAGGCTGCCATCTTCGTCGAAGCCGCCCTCATAGGGCAGCTGCTTGCCTTGCAAAATTGATGTTTCCATCTTGCCATATGAAAAAAGCGACATGGCGATGTCCAATAGGACATGGCCGCCCTTTTTGGGCATGGCGATAACCATGGGATTATTGCCGATCTTCGGCTCTTTGCCACCCCAGGCGGGCATGTTGGGCAGTGTGTTTGTCCAGCAGATGCCTATGCAGTCGCTATCAGCGGCGAGAAGGCCGTAGGCCCCCGGGCGCATCCAGTGGTTGTTATTGCGCATGGCCACGCAGCCGATTGTGCCCTCCTTGGCAATCTCCACTGCGCGGGCCATGGCGGAATGGGCGTTCAAATTGCCTATGCCGCATTTTCCGTCCCAGCGCTCCAGCATGCCGTAGCTCTCGTAGGCCTCGGCTTTTCCGTTCACATTGACGATGCCGGTGTCTATTGCGTCGATAAACTTGGGAAAGCGGTTAAGGCCGTGGGTGTAGACGCCGTCCAGGCTGGTTTGAGCGAAAAGAGTGGCGCAGAGCTGTGCCCTTTCTTCATCCAGGCCCCTGGAAAGAAGAACCCTCTTGAACTCGGCAAGCATATCTTTATATTTTACTCTTAACATGGCTGATACCTCACAAAAACTATATTACACAAGGACATATTATCACAGGATTTTGCCCTAGTCAAAGGCTGACATCATGTGTTTTTTCAAAGCCTGCAAGGCAGCGCCGCGCTGGTGAGCGGCTTTTTGCATAGGTTCCGCAGAAGAATATGGGCAAATCTTGCTTTCCTGAAAGCTCTTAGGGAGATTAAGGCACCCCGGGCAAGGGGGGCTTAATCGTGGGCGGGCGTGCCCGCGGCAGAAGGAATAAACCGCGTTTTGGCCGGCATCCCCCTTAGGTATTGATATTTTACCCGTCAAAAGGTATAATAAACTAATTGCAATGGCCC
>JBNRMR010000055.1:0-14288 GCA_050309705.1 Christensenellales bacterium
CACCTGTGTAAACATCCAGTATCTGCCTATCCGCCGGCAATATGGTGATAATCACGTCGCTGTTTTGGGTGAGCTCGGCGATGGAGGAAGCCCCCTGCGCTCCCGCTTCTGTCAGCGCAGCCATGGCCTGGGGCATCACATCATATACCCACAGGCTAAAGCCCGCTTTTAAAAGATTCATCGCCATTGGGTTTCCCATTCGCCCTAGGCCAACGAAACCAACGCTTTTTATTTTTTCCATAAAAAACACTCCTTTGAATTTATACAATAGTTTAATATGCCTAAATTATATCATGTTTGCGGATTTATTGACAGCGCCGCCCTTATGTAGTTAAATTGATGTATAAACAAAATTTATTCAAAAGGAGAAAATGATGATTAGGTTGAACCCCCTAAAGCAGGGCCTAAAAGAAGGAAATAGCTATGTGGGTACATTTGTGAAGATGACCGACGCGTCCTCTGTGGAAATCATCGCCTTTTGCGGCTTCGATTTCTTCGTCATCGACTGCGAGCACACCCATATCGGCAAAGAGACGATGGTCGGCCTACTTCGTGCGGCGGATATCTCCGGCATAGTGCCCATCGTTCGCGTGCGGGAAAACGACCGCGCCCAGATACTCCACGCGCTGGACTCTGGCGGGCTTGGCGTGATGGTGCCCGAAACCAGCAGCGCCAGCGAAGTGCGCCATGTGGTGGACTGCGCCTATTATGACCCAATCGGAAAAAGGGGCTTCACCCCCTCCAACCGGGCTGCCGGCTACACATTCATGAACGGCGGCGAATATGCAAAGATGACCAACGAAAATGTGATGGTTATCGTCTACGTGGAAACGAAGGATGGCCTTGACAACCTTGAGGAGATGCTGGCCGTGCCTGGAATCGATGTGATGTGGATCGGCCCAATGGATCTTTCTCAGGCTTTGGGCGTCACCGGAGATTCCAAACACCCCAAGGTCCTGGCCGCCATGGATGACATCATCGAAAAGTGCAAAAAAGCGGGCGTTGCTGTGGGCACAATTGCGCCCAACGCCAAGGAAGCCCAGGCGCTAATCGATAAGGGCGTGCAGTTCATCGGCCTTAGCTCCGACCAGGCGATGATCGCCTACGCAGGCAAGCAGTTCATGAAGGAGCTTGGCAAAAAGGGCCGCATGCCTTACTGATCATCAACAGACGGCGGAGCATGGCTCTCCGCCGTTTTTCTTCCGCCCGCCCATCATGAAACGCCATTAAAGGCAAAATCGTTTATATATAAGAGTATACAATACTTGCCCATTGGAGGTTCCCTGTGAATATAAGTGTGAAGAACAACTTGAAGAATGCCGCTTCGCTCATTGCCGCCTTGTGCTGCTGCCTTGCGCTCCTTTCATGCTCCCAGCCCGCCGCAAAGGGCCAGAAGGTTCCCGCCATTGCGCCGGCAGGCACGGAGACCAAGCGCGCATCCGCTGAAGCAGCTTTGGGAACTGACGTTGAAGCGCGCCTGCAGGAGTCTGAAGCTAGCTTTCTGCCTTCTCTGTCTCCTTCGCCACAGCTCACACCGGATCCCGCGGCCCACCCGACTGCGGCGGAATCCTCGCCCACCCCATCGCAGACATCATCAGCCGACGATTCACCAGAGGATGTTGAGGGCGTTTGCGCGGTGGACTTTTTGGGCCAGGGCAAAAGAATGGGCGATGTCTGGGTCTTTCAGTCATTTGACGCGGGCCTTGTGGGCGACAAATACCTGTATGTCAGCCTGATACATGTGGGAAACGAGGCGGGCGAGCTGCTGTGGAGCCTCGAGCTCCAGGCCCCTGTCACCGAGATTAACACCATCTCGGAGGTTTTCCCCTGCCGCGACATGCTCTATATACAGATCCAGGGCAATCTTCACGCCTATGACATGCTCACCGGCCGGGAACTGTTTGTAATCCCCGGCGTGGGCGCCAGAATCAGCTATGGCTTCGGCCCGGAGGACATCCTCTACATCAGCGGCTATTACGGCCCGCTGCTCACCGCCGTTTCCCCCGAGGGCGAAGTCCTCTTCAGGATAGATTCCGCCCAGTTGGATGATGAAGTCCAGTTCATATGGCCCCACCAGGTGGATGTGCTGGACGGCTTTGTGCAGGTTCTTGGCGAGGGCGACGGCCAGCCCCTTTTTCTCATCAGCGATTTTAGCGGCAACTACACCGTTGAAAAGAAATACCTGGGGGAAAGCCTGAGATTCATCTCCGAAGAACACGGCTTTTCCCTGACTCTGCCCGCAAGCTGGCAGGGCCTTTACAATGTGGTGAGCGCCGAGGACGGCCTTGTGTTTGAATATCTGCATAAGGTTCAGGAGGGCGAATTCCTGAAGGAAACCAGGCTTTATATGTTCTCGATATCGGATGATTATACAATGGCCCTCAACGACAAAGACGTCGTCGACATCGGCGTCATTGGAGACCGCACTTTCTATTATCTGCTGGAGCGGGAGCCTGAAAACGACGCCCCGGAGCAAATGCAGGCCATGCTTTCAGACGCTCATTATGTAATGCATTCCTTTAAAGCAGTTGATTGATTTCTGACAAGCTTCTGCATCGGGTAGCCATGCTCCATGATCAGCTCACTCTCTACGAAGCCGAACTTCTTGTAAAGCGCCCGAGGAGCCGCGCCCAGGGAGTCGCCTTCCCGGAAGGTTGTCACCCGGATTTCACCGCCTGAGGGAAAGAGCTCGATCATCCTTTCCATCAGCATAGAGCCCACTCCCCTTCGCCTGTGCCGGGGGCTCACTGCCATGCAGGAAAGGCATTTCGCCTTCAGGGAATAGAGCAAAACCCCGGCGATCTCCCCATTCAGTTTCACACAAAGGGCGCTGCCGCGAAGAATGTTCTTGCGCAGCACCCTTTCATTTCCTGCGCGCAAAAGCCCGGGAAGTTCTCCCTCACTTCCTCCGCCAAAGCCATCCACGCCGGAGCGTCGTCCTCCCCAGCGGCCGATAAAACATATTCAAATCCCATAGTTCTTCTCTTGCCTCTCTTTCCCGCCCAGCAAAAAGCAGAAGCTGCAAGGCGTGGTGATATAAGAATACAGCATGGATGCTGGTATTGTAATCCGCACCCATGTTTGTTAAAATAAAAGCAGAATAGCAAACATATGAAGGGTGACTACACATCCGAATAATACCTGCTTGGAACTTCCGAGCCCTTATTCTAATTTTAATGTTGTGGCATAAAGGAGAGGGATTACATTGATCGGACGAGATGTAAAGGTAGGCGCGTGTCTGTACGCCGGCGACATGGACAGCATGGTTCGATTCTACAGGGATACATTAGGCTTTCATACTCAATGGAATAGCGGAAATTTTGCGGAGTTTGAGACGGCAAGCGGCGCGCTATCCTTGTTCATGTACAGCAGGAAAGCATTCGCGCAGGCAATTGGGGAGAGCTACGTCCCTCCAAAGGGAATCAATCAAACGTTTGAAATTGCCCTGTGGCTGCCCTGCTTTGCCGATGTGGATGCGGAATATGAACGGCTATCGAAGTTGGGCGTGCGACTTCCGGCTGGAGAACCCATAACCTATCCCTTCGGAATACGTAATTTTTATGTCGCCGACCCGGAGGGCAATCTGCTTGAAGTCGGCAGCATGAGCGAAACATAGTTTGCAAGTTCTAGCCATAACAAGGGCTCCGTTTTTGCACATTCAGTTCTAAAGCAATATGAGTATCCTTCGTGGCCAGCTTTTCAAGAATTGCTGTTAGTCGGCTCCAAATATAAAACGGTGAGAGTAAGCCCTCACCGTTTTTGTTTTTTATCACCGCGCTTAAGCCCCTGCTTTTTTCGCTTCACGTTTTAGGAGTTCTTCATCACGACCAGCTCCAGAGCGTCCGCCACACGCTCGCAAGCATCGCAGCATTCCTCCAGACGGTCGTACAGCTCGCTCCAGGTAGCTACTTCGATGGCGTTGCCGCCTTCTTCGTATAGCTTCTTCACCGCTTCGATGTAAATTGCGTCGGCTTCTTCCTCCAGCGCGTTCACATTGATGATTGCGGGCATAAGATTGGTGGATTTATGATAGTTGGGAAATTCCTTGATCGCCGTCTGCAGAGCATGGCAGCATCGCACTATGACATCCGCAAACTTCAACGCCGACTGGCGAACTTCCTTTATGTTGTACATGTACATACGGATAAGAATATCGTCGATCTTGTCGGTGACCTCATCCAGTTCGTTTGCAAGCTGAATTATATCCTCGCGGTCAATGGGCGTGACAAACTCCTTCGCCAGCCGTCTCATCATCGCGTGCTTTATGGTGTCCTCGTCATGCTCAATTTCATGCATCTTCTTGCGGCTTTCAGCAAGGGTCTCGGGCTTATAGTCCTTCAGAACGGTCTGAAGAAATTCCGCCGCACGGCATGATAGTTCCACCATTGAAACAAAATCTTCAAAATATGAGTTGTTTTTCTTTTTTGCCATATATCGCACATCCTTTGTCACTTATAATTAAGCCTTTTGCTTATAAAACTTTTTCACCGTTTTCAGCAAGAATTACATCTGTAAGTTGGCGCAAAAACTTTAGAAAAAATACACAAAAAGCTTGGCCATCACATAGCCTATCAGGCCGCAGCCCGGGAATGTCAAGACCCAGGCGAGCACCATCTCGCCGGCCACGTTCCAATTGACGCTGCGCAAACGCCGCGCCGCACCCACGCCCATTATGGCAGTGGTCTTTGTGTGAGTGGTGGAAACGGGAATGCCGGTGAGCGAAGATGCAAGAAGGCAGCCTGCAGCTGCGATATCGGCGGAAAAGCCCTGATATGTTTCCAGCTTGACCATGTCCATGCCCACAGCCTTGATTATGCGGTAGCCTCCTATGGAGGTTCCCACGCCCATGACTATGGAGCACAAAAGCACCAGCCAGAAGGGAATTACAAAAACGCCTGATGATGTCTGGCCCCCGGCCAGAGCCATGCCCAATAGGAAAACTCCCATGAACTTTTGGCCGTCCTGCGCGCCGTGCATGAAGGCCATGGCCGCTGCGCCACCAACTTGCGCTTTTTGGAAAAAGCCGTTAGTCTTGCGCCTGTTGGCCTTCCTAAATAAAAATTCAATTAACTTTACCGTCCCGTAGCCGGCTCCAAAGCCAAAAAATGTGGAAAGCCCGAGGCCATAGATAACCTTGACCCATTCGTTGCCGTTCACCCCTGCAAGGCCTCCGTGCATTGCGATGGCAGCTCCCGTCAGACCCGCAATCAGCGCATGGCTTTCGCTGGTGGGTATTCCGAAGCGCCAGGCAGCAACCGCCCAAATTACAATGGCAACCATAGCAGCGCAAAGAGCCACCAGAGCCTCGTGGGCATCGTCGCCGAAGTCCACCATTTTATAGATGGTTTCAGCAACCGTCTTGTTGATCGTCGTCATCACCAATATGCCCAGAAAGTTGAATACAGCCGCCATTAATATAGCCGACTTTGGCGCCATTGCACGGGTTGAAACGGCCGTAGCGATGGCATTGGGGGCATCTGTCCACCCGTTGACCAATATTACCGCCAAAGTCAAAAGCACTGTGATCAATAGCGCCGGGTTTTCTATTACTTGACCTAAAAAACCTATAAAATCATTCATGAACTCGACTCTTCCGAATTATTTCCAGCTTTTTCAAGCACTTTTATGGTCACTATTATAAGCCCCATAACGACGAAGATTCCCAGCATGCCAAAAAGCATGATTTGTAAAGCCTGTCCTATCATATAACATTTCTCCTGTTCCGCAGATTAAAATAATGTGGAGCCCTTTTCAAACTATTTGGCCACCAGGTTCAAAATCAGGCCGCCAGCTATAACGCTTGCGATCTGGCCGCCCACGTTGACGCCCGCCGCATGCATAAGCAGGAAGTTGTGCGGGTCTTCCGCCAGGCCCATCTTGTGTACCACGCGGCTGCTCATCGGGAACGCGGAGATGCCGCAGGCGCCGATCATCGGGTTCACCTTGTTCTTGGAGAAAAGGTTCAGCAGCTTTGCGAACATGACGCCGCCGATGGTGTCAAACACGAACGCGAACAGGCCCAGGCCCATTATCAGCAGGGTTTCAACCGTCAGGAAAAGGTCGGCCTGCATCTTAACAGCAACGGTAATGCCCAGGAAGATGGTTATCAGGTTGGCAAGGGCATTTTGGGCAGTCTCGGAAAGGCTGTTCAAAACGCCGCACTCTCTGATGAGGTTCCCAAACATCAAAAATCCAACCAATGCCACGCTTCTGGGAGCAATAAGGCCGGCAATAACCGTAACCACTATGGGGAAGAGAATGCGCACGGATTTTTTCACCTCGCCTGCTTCATAGGGCATGCGGATGAGGCGCTCCTTTTTGGTGGTGACCAGCTTAATGCAAGGAGGCTGGATGATGGGCACTAAAGCCATATAGCTATAGGCTGCCACTAAAATTGCGCCCATATACTTGGTGTTATAGTAGTTTGCAACGAATATGGCGGTAGGGCCGTCAGCAGCGCCGATTATTCCTATGGCCGCAGCATCCTGCAAAGAGAATGTGCCGGGGAAGAAATGGCCTATTGTGACCGCCAGCAGCAGCGTGAAGAAAATACCGAACTGGGCAGCGGCTCCAAAGAGCAGCAGCTTGGGGTTCTTTAGCAAGGGCCCGAAGTCTATCATTGCGCCAATGCCGATGAAGAGTATCAACGGGAATAGCTCGTTTGCGATACCCGCATTAAACAGAACGGTAAGAGGGCCTTCTTCAACCATCCCCTCGATAACCTGAGTGATCGCACCGGAGAAGGGAAGGTTGACCAAAATGGCTCCGAAGCCCATGGGCAAGAGCAGCGAAGGTTCCATTTCTTTCTTGATCGCCAGATAGACAAGCACGCCGCCTATGACCCACATAACCACCATTTTGATTATGTCAACTGGCGTCATGGCTAAAATCGATCCAAAAATTGCATCTAAAAAATTAGTCAATATACTCATGGGCTGTCTCCATTTTATAGATTTGCGGATGAGCCTGATTTTTTCAGGCTCATCCATGTGCTAAAGCGTTGCTTTAAAGCATTACTTAATCAGCGAGAACATCAGGAACAGGGAGGACATCATCGAAGCAACCAGCGAAACCACGGTGATCTGGGTGTTGATGGAGGGTCCTGCGGTGTCCTTGAAGGGGTCGCCTACAGTGTCACCGATAACGGCTGCCTTATGGGCTTCGCTGCCCTTGCCGCCATTGTTGCCGGCCTCGACGTACTTCTTGCTATTGTCCCAAAGTCCGCCTGCGTTGGACATGAACAGCGCCAGCAACAGACCTGCAACTATGTTGCCCGTCAGGAAGCCGCCTATCGCCTGAACGCCGCCGATGAAACCAACCGCCACAGTGGCGATGATGCTGAACAGACCCGCGGGAATAAGCTCTCTTATTGCGCCGTCAGTAGCAATTTCAATGCACTTGTCGTACTCGGGAATGACGCCCTCTTCGCCTTCCTTAAGGCCGGGGATCTCGTCAAACTGGCGGTGAATTTCTTCAACCATGCGCTGTGCATTGCGGTCCACGCCCAGCATGAGCATGGCGCTGAACACTGCAGGTATAGCCGCGCCCACCAGCATTCCGAAGAACACATTGGGGTTCATGACGTCAAAGCCTGAAATGAACTGCTTGCCCTGTTCGATAAGGCCCATGACAACAGCTGCCTCGTTGACTTCGCTGAGGAATGCGCCCAACAGTGCGATGACTGTAAGGCCCGCAGCGCTGATTGCAAAGCCCTTTGTGACGGCCTTAACGGTGTTACCGGCCGAGTCCAGGGTGTCGGTAATTTCAAGCACTTCTTCGCCCAGACCGCCCATCTCAGCAAGACCTCTTGCATTGTCCACGATGGGGCCATAGGCGTCGTTGGAGATGATCATGCCAACGATGGAGAGCATTCCAACCGCTGCCATGGAGATGCCGAACAGAGCATAACCTTCGCCCAGAGGCTCACAGAGCTTGTAGCTGATCAGGGCCGATATGCCGATGCCCACCAGCGCGGGAAGAACGCTCAAAAGGCCGTATGAGAAGCCGGAAATGATGGTGAGCGCAGGGCCCTTTTCGCTGGCCTTGGCGGTGAGCTGCACGGGCTTTTTGCTGTCGTCGGTGAAGTAGTCGGTGGCGATGCCGATTATGACGCCCACCAGCAGACCCACGACGGAAGCGCCCCAGATGCGCCATTCAAACTTGAACACAGCAGTGGCCACCGCGGTTAGTATGGCGTATATGGCGGTGGTGATATATGTGGAGGAGTTCAGCGCGAAGGTGGAGTTGTCGCTCTTGCCCATGCGCGCTCCTGCAACGCCTATGATGGACGCCAAGAGGCCGATTCCAGCATAGCAGAAAATCATCGCTTCGTTAATAATGCCGCCGGCCACCTTGTCCAGGGCAACGCCCATGACAAGCGCAGCAGCCATACTGGCCACATGGGAGTCAAACAGGTCCGCGCCCATGCCGGCCACGTCGCCCACGTTGTCGCCCACGTTGTCAGCGATAACGGCGGGGTTGCGGGGATCGTCCTCGGGGAGGCCCAGCTCAACCTTACCTGTCAGGTCAGCAGCGATGTCGGCAGTCTTCGTGAAAATACCGCCGCCAGCTTTGGCGAACAGAGCAAGGCTGGAAGCGCCGAAAGAGAAGCCCAGCAGAGCGGAGCTGTCACCGGTGATCCAAAACACCAGAGCGGTGCCCAGAAGCGAGGAGCCCACCACTGCCATACCCATGACCGCGCCTCCGCGGAAACCGGTAAGGAAGGAAGGACGAATGCCCTTTTGGGCAGCCTCGGCGGTCTTTCCGTTTGCAATGGTCGCAACATGCATACCAATTTTGCCTGCAAAAGCGGAGAATACCGTACCCGCGATATAGGAAACGGCCATGACGATATTATCGACAACATTGCCGGCCCAAATCGGCGAGGGCAGGAAAAGGAGTATGATCAGCGCCACGACGCCGGCAAACTTAGCCAGAACCCTGTATTCCTTGTTCAGGAATGTGGCTGCGCCCTTGCGGATATATCCGCTCACTTCCTCAATGCGCTTGTTTTCAGAAGGCTGCTTCTTCACCCAGTTATACAGCCACCATGCAAAGACAAACGCCAATACGGTAATCACGATAGACACAATCATAAAAACGTTTAAATTCATTGTCAGGTTCACCCCTTCTATATTTTGTGTGGTTTCATTAGCCAACTTTGCCAAACTGTTAGAACGCGTATTCGCTTGCTTACCTCCTTTCGCTGCAAACAGTAGGGTGGCTTAAATATATCAAGCGCTATCTTGCCAAACGATCCGGCCCCATCTGCTGTGAGAATGTGTCCGTGCTGTATAAAAACAGGGCTTCATCGTACCGTTGGGCTTCGATTAACGCGCCATGATCATCGGATACTAGGCTGCGAAGATCCACAAGGCGTATCTCGCTGTAATCCTCAAGGAGCATCGGCGCCAGGCAATGGGCGTAGGAATCCTTGAATATAAGCAGCTTTCTGTCCGTATCTGCTCCGGTGTAAATGGTCACATATGGCTGCAGCCTTCCCATAAAGAACGCATACTTATCCTTCTGCTGCAAAAACTCTGGAAAGAACATACTGCCATGCTGAGTCGTTTTATATTCACCGTCAACCTGGCCGTAGGTTTCAAACCTTTCGGCTCGGCCGATCTGATACAGCTCAATAGTGTCCGGGCTCACAAGAGGGAACCCCGTGCGGGAATGGTTCGTCCCTAGAAAACTCTGGTCCACAGGGGATATCTCCAGCTCTGCGCTCCTGTCGGGAAGGCCCAGGGCCTTAACAAGCTGCAAATAACCCAGGTATGCGCCATGCCCGGTCCAGTGGTGATCCGTTCTGTAGTATATATCATTTCCCCTCTCAAGCGCAAGTGTTGAAAGGACATCAACGGTCTTCACGCTTTCGTTAAGCGCGTCATAGGCCTTCTCGATGTAAGCCTCCTCGTCCCAAAAAGGCGCCAGCTTAGGCAATCTTTCCTGCAGAACATATGTGGAGCTTGGCACCAGCATGAAATAGGTGGGCATTGAGTATTTTTCAGCGAAGGCGTTTATCCCCTGGATATTCGCCAGCGTAATGCCCATGCCAGCGTTGGGATAGTGCCTGTAAAGGGCATTTTTGCCTATATAAACCCCGCTGATCTCCCTCTTGCCCAGGGCATATTCCTTCAGGCTGTCCGCGGCCACCCAATACTGCCGCCCCAGAAAGTGATCGTTAAGGTATGTGTTCATGTCGTTCATGAAATCGCCGTCCAGCAATCTTTTAAGGCTATACTGCGGGAAAGCTGCAAGGCTTCGGTTTTCCGCCTGGGAAAAAGTCTGATTGGGCCAAACGTAGTTTAAAAGGGCTATGCCCGCCCAGATTATTATGAACGCCAGCGAAAAGGCGATGTTTTTCCCCTTGCCCGAGCCGATGATCTTTTCCACAGATTGCCTCCTTCCCCATTTTTCAGCCTATCCGGTTCATTTACCTTAGAACCGGAAGTATAGGAACGGATTATACTGGCTGCTGACTATCGACGCCACGCACACGACGAAAACCAGCAGATATCCCGCCATCGTGAAGCCCCAGACCGGCTTGCTCCTTGATAATTCCGCCTTTTTCAGCAGACCGCGGAAGTGTGGCGTTGCAAAGTACCCCGCGATTATGAATATCGGCAGATATTGCAGCAAGCTGAAAACCGCCCCGGTATTCCAAAGCGGCAAACCGCCCAGGCCGAACATCCCCGAGATATAGCCACCCATCGTCACGCCCACCATGTCGTCCCCGGTGAAAATGACCCAGCTGACTATCACCATAAGCATGGTGTAAACATGCTGCACCACCCTTGGAACCTTTTCCCAAAAGCGGAACAGGACAAACTTTTCAAGCACCAGCAGCGCCGCAAAGTACAGTCCCCACAGCACAAAGTTCCACGAAGCGCCGTGCCAAAAGCCCGTCAGCGCCCAGACCACCAGCAGATTAAAAAGCTGCCTTGGCGCACCCTTTCTGTTGCCCCCCAAGGGGATGTAGACATAGTCCCTAAACCATGCACCCAAGGTGATATGCCAGCGCCGCCAGAACTCAGTGATGCTACGCGACACATAGGGCGTGTCAAAGTTTTCGTCGAAGGTTAGGCCGAAAACCTTGGCAAGACCGATGGCCATGTCTGAATAGCCGGAAAAGTCGAAGTATATCTGGAAAGTGTAGGCGATTATGCCCACCCAGTACAGCAAGACCGTCGCCTCGCCGGCAAAGCCCGTTGAGACCTGGCTCCACAAAAAGCCCACGTTGTTGGCGATCAGTACTTTTTTCGCCAGCCCTATTATAAACCTGCGCATGCCCTCTGAAAAGCCGTCCCTTGTGATCTGGTGGCTGTCAAGATCCTTTTCGACTGTCACATAGCGGACTATGGGCCCGGCGATTATCTGCGGAAAAAGCGTGGTGTAGTGCAGGTAGTCGTAGTACTTCTTCTCGGCCTTTGTGGTGCCCCTGTAAACGTCTATAGCGTATGACATGGACTGGAACGAGTTAAACGAAACGCCTATGGGCAAAAATATCTGCGGGTTAAAGGCCGTTCCCGCAAGGGCGTTAAAGTTATCGGCGAAAAAGTTTACATACTTAAAGAACAACAGCACCCCCAGATTGGCGCCCACGCCGATCAGCATGTAAACAAGCCTTCGCCTGTCGTTCTGCCGGTTTTTTTCCATCATGCGCCCGCAGACGTAGTCCACCACGGAAAGGCCCAGCATCACGGGGATGAACCTGATCTCCCCCCAGGCGAAAAATACCATGCTAGCCAGTATCATAACGCCGTTTTTCAGCTTCTGGGGAACCGCCAGATACAGAACAACCAGCGCCGGCAGAAAGTAGAACAGGAAAGCAACGCTGCTGAATACCATCGGCCCTTCCCCTCCTTACGCTGAAAGTGTTGGCGCCTTGGGCGTAATGCTCATCAAAAACCAGCATATGGCCGCGCTTAGAGCAAACAGAGAAATATCCAGCGCCAGCTTCCAGCCCTGGGCAAAGCCAGGGAAAACCGCCGCCACTGAGCCCAGCAAAAAGCCGATTACTGCGTAATATGCCGGGCCGCGAAACCGCTTGAACAGCCTGTCCGCACCGAAAACCAGGGCCAACGCAGTGACCGCACCCCCAACTCCTATCAGCGCAATGATGGGGACATTAAAGCCGGTTAATGCCTCCAGCAGCCTTTCATACACCCCTAGCTGCATCAGCAAAAAGGATGAGCTTATCCCCGGGATCACCGTGCCTGCGGCTATGACCGCGCCGCTTATCAGCGAACCTGTGATGTTCAGCTCCATGCCGGTGGGTGGCAAAACCCGTGCCATCACGCTTTCGATGAACAAAATCAGCGCAAAGGCTGCAGCAGCTATAAAAAGGTAGCTCTTGCGAAAACCACCGGCGTTTGCCTCGCCGATGAGTGTCGGCATGCTTCCCGCCACCAGTCCGATGAAAGCGAATATCACAGTGGTTGGCGCCACCGCCATCAAGAACTTCATCAGATTTCCGAATGAAAGAATCCCCATGACGGCGCCAATCCCCAAAGGGCATAGAAAAATAAAGCTTCGTTTGAACTGCCTGTGCAGATGGGTTATCGCGTGGAGCATCGGCTCATAAAGGCCGATTGCCGCTGCGATCACTCCCCCGGAAAGGCCGGGCGTAATGAAAGCCACGCTCACCATCACTCCCAACAGCATTCGCTTGAAAAAATAACGCAAAGAAACAGTTTCTTGCTTTGAATAATCATTTTTTTTATTATCTTTTACACCAATATGTGGCATTTATCCATCCTCAAATTTCAAAAACCACATCCATTATACTATAAAACTCATAAAATGGTATAAAGAAAATATAAATTTTGCCCGTAAAAATTTTCACGGGCAGGCACGCCCTCATTCCGGGCGCAATTTTTCATCGCAGTCTTTTTCAAAAATATTAGGAAATGCCGTCGGGACAGGCTTTTAGCCATGGAAAGCACTGTTTAAACCCGCAGGTGTGTTTTATGTTCTAATGCCCCTTCAGTTTCACTCCGCCGGGGCTTCGTCGCTTTCCATCATGCGGTAGCCCACGCCCACCTCGGTCAATATGAAGCGAGGGTCGGCGGAGTTTATCTCAATCTTCCTGCGAAGGTTGGCCATGTTCACCCGAAGAGCCCTGTTGTCCCCGGCGTATGGGCCCCAAAGCTCCTTCCTGATTGTCGCATAAGTTATGACTCCGCCCGCGTTTTGCGCCAACAATGTCAGTATCTTGTATTCGATTGGCGTCAGGTGAATGACTTCTCCGTTAAGGCTGATTATGCGCTTGCCATAATCGATGCAAAGGGCTCCTTCGCCGAAGCTCTGCCGCGACAGATGCGGCCCTTCCTTTCCGGCAATATTCTTGCGAAGCGCGGTGCGAACCCTGGCCATCAGCACGGAGTTATTGAAGGGCTTGGCGATGTAATCATCCGCGCCCTGGTCCAGCGCGCTTACGATATCCTCCTCCTGCTGCCTTGCCGAAACGATTACCACCGGCATTGCGCTCCACTTGCGTACCGCCTTTAGCACCTCCATGCCGTCCATGTCGGGAAGGCCCAGGTCCAAAAGCACCAGTTCCGGGCAGTGTGATGAGGCCATCGATATGGCCTGCTCTCCTGTCTCCGCCTCCAGCACCCTGTATGAACCTGCGGAAAGCTGCGCCGCCAAAAAATCCCTTATGGCCTTCTCGTCTTCGACCACCATGATAACAGGCTTAGTCGACATCGGTTTCTTCCTCCTCGTATTCCATCGGAAGCGCAAATGTGAAGCCGGCGCCGCCTTCCGGAAGATTTTCTCCCCTTATCCACCCTCCATGGGCTTCAATTATAGTTTTGCATATCGAAAGGCCGATGCCCAACCCCCGGGATGAATCCTGCCCGTGGCCGGGTTGAGCGGGCCTTATTTCAAACAAAGTGGGCAGAACCCGTGGCGAAATGCCCGGCCCGCTGTCCCGTACGGATATCTCGGCAAAGCCGTCCTTTTCGCCCATGAATATTTCCACCTTGGCTCCATTTCCCCCGGAATGCCTTTGGGTATTCTCCAAAAGGTTGTTTATCACCTGGGTGATCAAAATCGCATCTATGGGCACCAGCAGAAACTCCTCCGGCGGGCATATTCTTATGTCCGCCTCAGGGTAGCGCTTTCGGAAAACCGCCACGGCCTCCCCAACGATCTCCTCCACCGCTTCTTCAACCTTGGTTATCTTCATATCGCTTTGGCTTATCCTGGTGACGGAAAGTATGTTTTCCACCATGTTTAAAAGCCACTGGGAATCGGTCTGTATCCCCTTCACCAGCTGAATC
>JBNRMR010000056.1:0-8697 GCA_050309705.1 Christensenellales bacterium
TGCTTTCTCATCATTTTGGCAGCCTTTTCAATGGGCATAGCTTCATATATATGAGTAATTCTCGACCGGCCGCTCTGCTTTGCAGCCTCCAGGGCGATTTTTTGAAGCCTGCTCAGCTTCTTTGCGCCATCGGAAAGCTTCACATCACAGCGGCTCATCTGCACCGGTGCATAGGCGAAAGCGCCAAGCTCTGTGCATTTTTGCACCACCAGCTCCGCCTTTGCCGCCTTTGGCAGCCCCTGGTAGACAGTCACCCGAACTTCCGGCTCGTTGGAAGGCAGCTCCTTCTTAATGCGCACAATGGCCTGGCGAACCTCTCGCTGGGTGCCGCTTACCTGGGAAATTTCCGCAAGAAACCTCCCGCCTTGGCCGTCGATAAGCTCTATCTCATCGCCAACACCCAACCGCAGCACCTTGATATGGGCTGCCTCCTCGTTTGCAAGCAGCGCTGTTTCGCCGTCAATATCGCCCTTTTCAACAAAAAAACTATGCATTTTGCCAGCACATGGCGACCCACTCGCCCTTCCTTCGCACTTCCTGGCAGACAAAGCCCAGACCTTCCATGACCTGCCTCACGTCATCTTCCCTCTCCTTTATTATGCCCGAGCAGATCATATGCCCGCCCCTTTTTAGCTTCTTTGGAACATCTGGGGCCAGCATTATTATCACATCCGCCACGATATTAGCAAAAATTAAGTCGCTTTTTTCATCAGGGCTGCCGGATAGCAAATCCCCCTGGACAACCTGGATTTTTTCTTCCATGGCGTTATTACCGATGTTTTCTCTGGCGCAGTCCACCGCCATCAGGTCGATATCTATGGCCCTGGCGCTCCTGGCTCCCAGCAAAATGGCGGCAATTGAAAGTATCGCCGTGCCGCAGCCCACGTCAGTCACCATATCGTCTTTTTTTATATACTTTTCGGCCATCTCCAGGCACATGGACGTGGTTTCATGAGTGCCGGTTCCAAAAGCTCCGCCCGGATCCATGTGGATGATCAGATCACCTTCCCTGGGCGCATATTCCTCCCAAGAGGGCTTTATGACCAGCCTCTCCCCCACAGGCGTTGGCTTATAGAACTTCTTCCAGCAATTGACCCAGTCGCTCTCGCCGATGTCATTGCTGCTGACAGAAAGCTCGCCCAGGTCAATGCCGGCGATATCCATACTTTTCAGCTCATCCAGCTTTTTGCCTAGTGCGCTTAAGTTATCGGCAAAGGAAGCGTCCTGGCGGAAATAGCCGGTGACTTTTGCGCCCTCGCCCAATCCGTCATACACCGAAGGGTCGATCATGTCCCAATAGCCCTCGGGCCTTTGAATAGAGTCGATATCCGCGCGGTCCGATATCGACGCGCCGTAGCTGCCGCAATCAACCAGCGCCTGTGCGACTATTTCCGCCCCTTGGCTGGTGGTTGAAACCGTCAGCTCAGTCCATCTCGTATTGCTTGCGCTCATCTTTTTCTCCCTGTCATCATCGTGACTTTCAACGGCCTATGGACTCGCGCATCCTGTCCCAAATGGACTTGCGCTCCTCTCCCATGGCTTCGTCATATGCCCTTAAAAGGTCTTTTTGCTTGCCCGTGAGTTTTTTGGGTATGTTGATTACAACCTTCGCGTACAGGTCACCCTTTTGTGATGGATTGTTCACATTGGGCATGCCCTCGTTCCTAAGGCGCAGGATTGTGCCGGGCTGAGTGCCCTCGGATATATTGTGCTTGGCCAGGCCGTCCAATGTCGGCAACTCGATCTCGCCACCCAAAACCGCCTTCGAATATGGCACAGCCACATCACAGTAAAGGTTGCTGCCCTGGCGCTTAAATGTCTTGTGGGGTTTCACAGTGATGTATATCAAAAGGTCGCCCTTTGGGCCGCCCTTTCTGCCGTGATCACCCTGACCGCGCAGTGTCATCACCTGGCCATCGTCAATGCCCGCTGGAACCTTCACTTCTATCCTGCGGTTTTTCCTCACCCGTCCCTGGCCATGGCAATTATCGCATGGGTTTTCAATTACAGTGCCTTCGCCCCTACAGGTTTCGCAGGTCCTGGTTGTGGCCATCTGTCCCAAAATGGTGTTTTGCACCATGCGCACCTGGCCGGAGCCGCCGCAGGTGGGGCAGGTTTTCGCCTGGGCGCCCCCCGCCGCACCGGAGCCGCTGCAAACGTCGCAGGTTTCCGCCCGAGCGATGGATACCGTCCTGGTGACGCCGGTGGCCGATTCCACAAAAGAAATGCTCATCTCATGGCGCAGGTCAGCCCCCCGCTGGGGGCCTGAGCTTCTGGGCCTGCCGCTCTGGGCCGAGCCGCCGAAAAACTGGTCGAATATGTCTCCCATGTCGAAGCCGAAGCCACCTCCGCCGCCACCAAAGCCACCGTAGCCCCCGGCGCCTGCGCCGCCAAAGCCACCTCCGCCCATCGGGCCGTCATGGCCGTAGCGATCATAGGCCGCACGCTTTTGGTCGTCGCTTAAAACCTCGTAGGCCTCGTTCACTTCCTTGAACTTTTGTTCGGCCTGGGCATCACCCTGATTCACGTCCGGGTGATATTGTTTGGCCTTCTGGCGAAAGGCTTTTTTTATCTCATCTTCACCGGCGCTTTTGGAAACGCCAAGCACTTCGTAATAATCTCTTTTATCAGCCACTTGTCACACCTCTTATTTCGCTTTCATACTGAAAACCGACACAAAAAAAGCAAAACATATTCCTTTTATTTTATATTCTATACTTTTCGCTGTCAACCTTCCAGCAAAAAGAGTATCACGCTGTTTAAAACCTCAAAGCCTCGCTTGCTGGGCATATATCGCCCCTCCTTCGCAAGGAGCAGCCCCATTTGGGTAAGCCTTTTCGCCCTTTCCTTTTGCTCTGGTAAAAGGGCGCTTTCCCACATCCCCGCTGAAAGGCGCATTCCAAGCATTACCGTTTCATTTTGCGCGTCAGACTCTGTCAGGATCTGCACTTCGCCCTCCGTTTTGCCAGTCATATATTCTTCCGGCGATGAAGTGTTGGCGATTCTCTTTCCCTCGTCCCTCAAGAACGAATGGGCCGCAAGACCAAGGCCCAGATAGTCCCCCCTGAGCCAATAGTTCATGTTATGCAGGCACTCATGCCCTGGCTTCGCAAAATTGCTAACCTCATAGCGCGAAAAGCCCCGCCTCTCCAGCAGCTCCGCCGCCGCAGCCATCATATCGCCGCAATCATCGTCGCCGGGCAGCACCACCTGGCTTAGGCTCGCCATTTTCTCAAGGGGCGTGCCTTCCTCAAGCTGTAACTGATAGCAGGATATGTGCTCCGCTCCCAACCCCGCTGCCGCATCTATGCTTTCCAGCAGGCTCTTTTCGCTCTGTCCGGGAAGGCAGCAGATCAAGTCTGCGGAGATCCTCTCAAATCCCGCTTTTTTTGCAATGCCCAGCGCCGCTTTCGCCATCTTCGAATCATGAGCCCGGCCTATGGCTTTAAGCTCAATATCGTTAAAGCTCTGCACGCCGATTGATATCCTGTTTATGCCAAGCCCTAGCCAATGCCGCGCCTTTTCGTCTGTAATGCTCTCCGGGTTGGCCTCAATGGTTATCTCCGCGCCTTCCTTTATCTTAAAGCTTTCATAAAGGGCCTGCATAAGCATCGATATCTGCCCGTTTTCAAGCAACGAGGGTGTCCCGCCGCCCAAAAAAACGGTGTCCACAGTCTTCCCGCAAAGTTCCTTCCTGCGGGCCGCCATTTCGCCGATAAGAGCAATAAGATATTCCTCCACGCTCAGCAAAGCGTCCTCCCCGCACACAGGGAAGGAAACGAAGTCACAATAAAGGCATTTCCTCCTGCAAAAGGGTATGTGAATGTATATGCCCGTCATGTCTTTTGTCAGTCCGCTTTCAGGACAGAGATGAAGGCTTCCGAGGGCACCGACACCGAGCCCACCTGTCTCATGCGCTTTTTGCCTTCCTTCTGCTTTTCAAGCAGCTTCTTCTTGCGGCTTATGTCGCCGCCGTAGCACTTGGCCAGGACGTCCTTGCGCATTGCCCGAACAGTTTCCCGGGCGATTATCTTGCCGCCGGTGCAGGCCTGTATCGGTATTTCAAACATCTGCCGGGGAATTACATCCTTCAGCTTTTCGGCGATGGCCCTTCCCCGGTTATAAGCCTTATCCCGGTGGATGATTATCGAAAGGGCGTCGCAGCTCTCGCCGTTTAAAAGGATTTCCAGCTTAACAAGGTTGGAGGGCCTGTAGCCCATCAGCTCATATTCAAAGGAGGCATAGCCCTTTGTGCAGCTTTTCATTCTGTCGAAAAAGTCGTATATGATTTCACCCAGTGGCATTTCATAGAGTATCTGCACACGGGTTTCGTCCAGATAGTTAAGCTCTCTATATATCCCGCGCTTTTCCTGGCAAAGCTCCATTATGGCGCCCACATACTGCACAGGCGACAATATTCGCGTTTCCACGAAGGGCTCCTCCATGGACTCGATGTTCGACGGGTCCGGCATGTTGGTGGGATTGTCTATCCAAAGAACGCTGCCGTCGGTCATGTTCATCTTGTATATGACGCTGGGGGCGGTGGTTACAAGGTCCAGATCGAACTCCCTTTCAAGGCGCTCCTGGGTCACCTCCATGTGCAGCAGCCCCAAAAATCCACAGCGGAAGCCCGCACCCAAAGCCACCGAATACTCCGGCTCGATTGAAATGGCGGCATCATTCAGCTTGAGCCTTTCAAGAGAGTCGCGAAGATCCTCGTAGTTGGCGCCATCGGCGGGGTAAATGCCGCAAAACACCATGGGCTGCACCTCTTTGTAGCCGGGCAGCGGTTCATCGCAGGGGTTTTCGCTGTTTGTGATGGTGTCGCCCACCCGTGTGTCGCCCACATCCTTTATGGAGGCGACGATATAGCCCACATCTCCTGCGGAAAGGCTGTCAACCGTCACCAAAGACGGCGAAAAGACGCCCACCTCTGTCACGTCAAATTCCGCGCCTGTGGACATCATCAGTATGGGCGTTCCTTTTTTAACAGTGCCGTTGACTATCCGCACGAATGAGATCGCGCCCTTGTAGTTGTCATAGAAGCAGTCGAATATCAGCGCCTGAAGGGGGGCCTGGTCATCGCCCTTTGGAGGAGGCACATCCCTTATCACCTTTTCAAGAACATCCTCGATTCCTATGCCCACCTTTGCGGAAATGAGCGGCGCGTCCTGGGCCTCAATTCCCACAATGTTCTCAATCTCTTCCTTCACATGTTCAGGTTGGGCGCTGGGAAGGTCGATCTTGTTTATCACCGGTATAATTTCCAGATTATTATCCGCCGCAAGGTAGACGTTGGCCAGCGTCTGTGCCTCAATGCCCTGGGATGCGTCCACCACCAAAATCGCTCCCTCACATGCAGCCAGCGATCTTGAAACCTCATATGTGAAGTCCACGTGGCCGGGGGTGTCGATGAGGTTTAGAATATACTCTTTGCCGTCATTGGCCTTGTAGACCATCTTCACAGGATGCGCCTTTATCGTTATGCCCCGCTCGCGCTCCAGATCCATCGAGTCCAGAATCTGCTCCTGCATGTCGCGCATGGCAACTACGCCGGTTTTTTCCAGCAGGCGGTCGGCAAGGGTGGATTTTCCGTGATCAATATGTGCGATTATACAAAAATTTCTTATATTGTCAAGATTTTTCAATAGGTTCCCTCCGCGTCTGTGCGCACAATTATTCTATTTTATAATAGCGCAAAAACCCCAAGAAATCAATCCCCTTGGGAGCTCCTAAAAAACCCCATGCTCTGCCTTAAAAGAACCAAACGCTTTTGGGGTGCTCAAAAAAAGCTGAAGTGGAGTCATTGTGAAATGTTAACAAAAACTTGGCTGAAAATCGACGTGCTAGGCACACAAAACCGACAGGCCGTTGACGCGCGCTTCTTTGCTCTTTGGCGGAAAGGGAAGAGCTTCTCGGATATCGCGACAGCAAAAAGCTCGCATATATCCCGCAAGCATGTTGAATAATGCAAAAGTTGATGGTATAATGCCTGCAATATTAAACAATAATTTCGCCATAAACCAAGGCTGGTAAAGGCAAGCGCTCGGCTGAGCGGAAATAAATTTGGCATCATTTCCACAGGAATGGAAATTGAAAGTTATTATGCAATTTTCGATGACTTTCCCCTCGTTACCGGCATATGTCATGCGAGCGTTTGCGCTATGTCACTCTCCTTCCCTCGTTTAAACATCAACAGCGCCCCCTTTTGATTTGCTTGACTGCGGCTGCTTTTGAGGCATACTTTCTCACTTTCCCGGACAGCGACCGCGCCCAACTTAAAACCACCTCGCGCCCTTGGCTATTTCAGCAGCGTAGCCGGTGGCGCCAATCGGCTGTGACATAGGCAGTCTCTGCCATCATATATAGAAACGAGGAATTAGCATGCGGCTTTATATCGCTAGGCACGGGCAGGTGCGCCCGAACTACACCATCGGCAACGACCCCGATCTGCCCCGTGGAGAGGAGCTACTCACCCCCCTTGGCCATACTCAGGCGACATTGCTTGGCGAAAGGCTGAGGGACTCAGGCTTTAGCGGGGACATCTATTCATCGCCTTTTTTGCGGACTCTGCAAACTTCCCAGAACATCGCCCTTATGACCGGCAGCGCCATTCGCGTGGCACATCATTTCAGGGAGATAGTCAAAGAAAGCGGCAGCCTGTCGGGCTTTGCCGGCCTTAACATGGAACAGATAATGGAGCGCTTTCCCAGCGCCAAAGAAGGCTTTTTGCCCTATCCTTGGTGGGAGGACATGGCGGAGAGCGAAGGCGATATACTCCTCAGAGTCCGGCCTTTTTTGGATGAGCTGCTAAAAAAGGGGCGGGACTGCCTGTTGGTGGGGCACGGGGCCACTGTCTGGGCGGCAAACGAAATTTTGCTTGAGCGAGCAGGGAAGAAGCTCGGTGTGCGGCACAAAGCCGTGGACTATAACTGCGCCCTTAGCGAGTATGAAATAGGCGGAGATGTTTTTCGCGTCATAAGGCTTCACGACACCGCCCACATGCCTTTGGACATAGTTTCCGCCAACATCGTGATGGCCCTGGATGATATCGATCCGCACTGCCAATAAAAGTTATTCGGGCGAAAGTGTTGATAAAGGCGATAAAAAGCTGCTGAGGCTGGAATAATCCCGTGCGCCGGAATGAGGGTTTTCGAACAAGGGACCATGATTCTTCGCTTTGGCTATTTTAAAAAAAGAGTGAACTAGCGCATTTCGATGGTTCGGCTGGCGGAAACACCGCAGCCATCTCTGCGCGCCTATGGGTACTTTTGTGCTTTTGCATTTTCCAAATTAAGGCTATTGCAAGCATTTAAGCGCCCGACAACAATATGCTAAAAAGCTTTATCCTTTCCGCAGCAAAGTTTGGGATTGACATCTTCCCTACCTCCATGATATCATAGATTGCACCCAACGAAAGATAAGTGCGCGGTCTGTTGGCTCAGTTGGTAGAGCACATCGTTCACATCGATGGGGTCACTGGTTCGAGTCCAGTACAGACCACCACGAAAAACCCCGGTAAACAAGCATTTATCGGGGCTTTTGCTTTTTCAATAACCCGCTTTTAACCCACTTACTCAAGGTGTTTTTGAATTGCCGCAGAAATTAGGCCTGCATTGCGCTCCATGTCGCCCTCAACTTCGTGCGTATACGTTGCCCGCGTGTCGAAGGTGTAGCTGTGCCCCATGGTGGCCTTAAGGACATCGTCTGGCAGCTCCTTCACGAACGACGCGAAAGAGTGGCGGAGCTCGTAGGGCGAGGCTTTTTCTAGGCCGTGATAGTCGCGATAGCGAACCCAACTGTTGTAATACTTTTTCTGCGAGAGCTGGCTTCCGTCCTTGTCGCAAAAAAAGAAGTCCGACCGCACACCTTTTGCCATTAACATTTTTCGCTGGTCTAAAACAGCCTTTGCTGCATGGGCGTTTAGGCCGACTGTTCGCTGCGCGTTTCTGTTTTTGCCCTTTGTGTGTTCTTTGTGCGTGTTATAGCTCCCCCTGATGGCCACTTTTTTGGCGGTCATGTCAGCAGTGCGCAGGTCTAGCAATTCACCAGGGCGAAGTCCCGTCGCAACTTCGAAACGATAGGCGTGAATGAAAAAATCCTCTACAGGCTGGCGCCTATATACTGTCTCTGGCGATGAAAACAGCTTTTTCAAGCTTTGGGGCTGTAGAGTAACCCTTTCACCCCTGTGCGCGCGGTCGGGAACATACAGCCCTTCGAGGTGGAGCGTCGTTTGCTTGTTGCGCCGTGCGTATTTAATGAACGCGGACATACAGGCGTTTAGCCCGGAAAGCGTTTTGTGTGCAAGCGGTGCCCCCTTGGCCCCAGCTTTTGCGGCCTTTAATGTTATGTTTTGCAGGTCCTGCTCGCCTATGGTCTCAACCCAGCGATGCCCTAGCGTTTTAACAATGTAGACGCGGCCAAACATTTCATACTGTTTCCAGTGGCTAGTTGACTTGACGGCTTTCAACTCGTCCACCCACTGGTCGTACAGTGTTTTTACGCGCATCGGCTGGCCTGTCGCGCCGGCTTTCAGCCACTTGTCGGCCTTGCTGTTGCATTCGATTTGCCCCCTCCTGCCCGGCGTGGGGCAAGTGAATGTCTTTCGTTTACCTTCCTTTTGCACCTTGATTTGCCACCGCTGGTATTTTTCCAACCAGACTGCGGTGTTTGTTCTTGTAGTACTCATTCTTATAC
>JBNRMR010000057.1:0-4379 GCA_050309705.1 Christensenellales bacterium
AAGCACCCTCGGCGGACTGGAAGCGGTGAAGAAAATTGCAGCAATTGACGATCCCGTTCTTTTGGATGAAAGCGCCATAAGCTTTGCTCCCGCAGTTATAGACCCGCAGAAGATACTTTGCATCGGCCTTAACTACGCCGAACATGCCATGGAAACAGGCTCTGAGCTTCCGTCTGTGCCCGTGGTCTTCACCAAGTATAAAAACGCACTCAACAGCCATGGCGGCGAAATGAAGCTGAGAAATTCCGCCTATAAATATGACTATGAGGCTGAACTGGTCATAATAATCGGCCGTGAAGCCAGCGATGTCTGCGAAAGCGAGGCGGAAAGCTGCATATTCGGCTACACCTGCGGCAATGATATCTCCGCCAGAGAAATCCAGAAGCGCACCAGCCAGTGGGTAATGGGCAAGAGTTTTGACGGTGCGGGGCCTGTGGGACCTTATGCCGTCACAGCAGACAGCATTGATGCGAACAATCTTGCCATTTCCGCCTACGTTAACGGCGAAAGAAGGCAGCACAGCAACACTGCCGATCTAATATTCAAGCCGGCTTATATCGTGAGCGACATATCCAAGTTCATGACTTTAAAGCCCGGGGACATCATCTTCACCGGCACTCCCAGCGGCGTGATAGCGGGTTACCCGCCGGAAAAACAGGACTGGCTGAAGGCCGGAGACGTTGTGGAGATTGAAATCGAAGGCATTGGCAGGCTGAAAACCCTCATTAAGTGACCCCTTTCACCAAAACAAGCATTTTAAAAACGGAGCGAGGCAAACGCTCCGTTTTTAAAATGCCATTAGGATTTTCATTGACAAAAGCGCCTATATATGACATAATCGTAGGCGTCGTTGTTTTCCCGTTTTTTGTGCGCCCGGCGAGGCCCGGCAAAACACCGCGGCATTCCCCATATGTTCCCGTAGCTCAGCAGGATAGAGCGTTCGCCTCCTAAGCGAAAGGCCCCGCGTTCGAATCGCGGCGGGAACGCCATGTCGGAGCAAAGTTCGCTTTGCTCCGTTTTTCATTGCACGAAAATATCCCCCTGCGGCGGCATAAATCCTTTTGCATCTTTTTGGTAGAACAGGGCAAAGGTGAGTTGCCTCAGCCAAATTCGCAAACTGCTTTTGTGGTTTGCGAATCTATTTGCCCCAAACATTATGCATTCAAATAGGCAGCGTTGGCATAACGTTTGCCGCTCATTCGTCCTATTTCCAGAAGGCGTGGTGCTAATTGGCGGGCTGATTCTATCGCCCTTTAACCTAATCATATTAACTGCTCATGCGCTCGATCCTCAGCGCTTTGCCCTAATCCCCCGCAGCTTCTTGCCTTCAATATTGGGGTGCGCCTCAGATTAATCCTAGCGGATGCACCTCAGTGGGCCATCATTAATCACCGGCTTTTGCGATAGTCGCTGGGGCTTACCCCAAAAGTGCGGCGAAAAGCCTTATAAAATGTATTCATATTTATATAACCCGTCTGTCGGGCAATTTCAGCAAGAGGCAGATCGCTTTCGTCAAGCATTTCCTTCGTCTTTTTCATACGCGTTTTTTCTATGCAGGCCGAGAAGTTTTCGCCGGTTTGCTCCTTAAATGAACGGGAGAAGTACTTTTCCATCAGGTTAAAGTGGGAGGCCGCGCTATAAAGGCAAAGCTCCGGGTCAGCATAATTTTGCTCGATATAGTCCAGCATTTCTTTGCTCAGGTCGCTCTTTCGCTTTTCCCTCATAACCATCACATCTTCGGCTATGCTTTCCAGCAGACTCCGCGTCTCGTCAAAAGCCTGCCGAGGCATTCGCCGCGTCAATATTTGGGCAATATCCCGTACCCGCCCGTCGATATCCACGTTTGCGCAAACCAGTTCGCCCTTAAGCTTTATTGCCGTTCCAATAAGCTCGACCACAAAAAGCTCAATCTTTTCCGGCGGCAGGCTCTGTTTTTGGAAATTTTCCACCTCTAAGTCATCCAGCAGCTTGACCACGCCAGTCTTTTCTCCCAGCTTAACCAGGTTGACCAGGCGGATTTCCGTCTGTATGGAATATATGTACTCATCGCCCGAATTGCCGGGAGGCTCGTAAAAATGGATGCCCCCGGAAGCATCGCAGTTATTATGGGCCTTTTTCGCCTCGTCAAAAGACTTCCAAAGATCCATTAAAGATGAATACTGCATGCCTATGCCTATGGAGGCGACTATTTTGTAGGCGCTGAGCCCGGCCTGTATCCGGCGGGCAGCCTCCCCGGCGTCAAAGTCCTCTTGTGAGCAAATCGCCGCCGCCACGGAGTCCTCGCTCACCCGATAAAAATATGCACCGCTTCCCAGGCATTTGACCATAAGGCTCCTGACAAGAACCCAAGCGTTTTCCATTTCATCGAACATATCGCTGGTTATCCGGCCGTAATAGCCGCTTATATTCACCATCATCACCTGATTGTGCGTTCCAGAAAGTGAAACCTTCGCATGAGCCATATGAATCTGCATTTCTTCTCTGTCCACAAAATGATTTTGAAGCAGGCGCTCAAAAAAGGTGTTTTTGATAAGCGCCTCCTGCCGGGACAGATCGAAGGCCAGGTCCTCGTTGCGGTGTACAAGGTCTGCAATGGTGCCACGAATAAAATCAAACTCGTTGCGGCCTCCGCCAGGCTCGCTCCCGTTCATCGCGATGATGGTGCGCACAATATCCTGTATCGGCCTGCTGTTACGCCCTGCCATAAAGAGCGCCACCACACACCAGAGGAAAAATCCGGCGCTGAGAATGGAGAGGAATGTCCTTGTCACAGCGCTAACCGGCTGCATCATAATCTTTATTGGGATAACAGATACATAGCGCCAGCCGTTTACCAAAGATGAGGTATGTATGACCAGCACCTCCCCTTGCCCGGCAGAGGCCTGGAAAAAGCCCGTGCCTTGCATCTCCTCGTTGGAAAATTCAAAATCAAGGCTGCTGTAACTAACCCCCGTCACCTTTCCTCCATGTTCATCCAATATATAGCTTGCGCCTCCATTTTGAATCAGGGAATTATCCAGTCTTTCTATCAAAGCGTGTTCGTCCACCAAGGCGATGACATAGCCCTCAACGCCGGTGTTGTACAGACTGACTATGTTTCGGACATAGGTCAGGGCGGAAATCTCCACTCCCTCAACGGACATGCTCCATGCCGGCCACAGGGAGTAATACCCTATGGGGGCGATGAGCGGAAATGGCTGTATATAGCCAAAAACAGGGGGTGAGGCGGCTTTGCTTAACCCACTTTTAACCCACTTACAGTTTTAGGGCGTCTGAAAGTGCTTTTTCGATCTGTGTTGCTGCTTCCTTCGCTTCGCCGTCTACTTCGTGGGCGTAGGTTTTTATTGTGTCAAACCTAACGCTATGGCCCACTATCGGTTTCAGCAGCGATAATGAAACGGTTTTGGCATACGATATGAACGTGTGTCGCAATTCATAGGTCGAAACATGTTCTATTCCATGATGCCTGGTATACCTACGCCAGTGCCTGTAATATGAATCTGGTTTAATTTGGTGTCCGTTTTCATCACAGAATAGATAGGGGGAAATCAGGTTTAGGGATTTTTTATAGCGCGCCTGATCTTGAACTATATCCAATGCAAACCGATTCATTGCAAACGTCCTGACTGCGTTTTTGTTTTTTCCCTGCGTGTGTTCATGGTAGACATTGAAACTGCCACGAACGTTTACCGTTTCGCCGTCAATATCGCCGGAGCCTAAGGCAAGCACCTCGCCGGGTCGAAGGCCGGTAACCGCACTGAATCGAAATGCATTTATATAGGGTTCGCGAATTATTTCCCCGTTATACGTGGTTGTGTTGTCATGCAGCAGCGTTCTCATGCTTTCGGGCTGCAGGATTCGCCGCTCCCCCTTCGCCGCGCCTTTGGGCACATATAGGTTTTCGGGGAACAGGGTTGTCTGTCCGCATTTTCTGCTGTATTTCATAAATGCGATTAAGCACCCCTTGATGTTTAACAGCGACTTGTGCGACAAGGGCTTTCCGCCTTTCCCGCATTTAAAGCCTCCGAGAATTATGTCTTGCAAGTGCTGCTCCGTTACCGCTCCCGCCATCCGCATCCCGATAGCCGGCTTGACATATCTGTTCCCCAGTTCGTAATATTGCAGCCAATGACTGGTTGATGTGGTTAGCTTTAGTTCCGCGATCCATTCGTCATACAATTCCTTAACCCGCTTCGGCTGAACCGTGGAACCTTTCAGCCACTTGTCCGCTTTTCCGTTGCACTCGATCTGTCCCCTCCTGCCCGGCGTGGGGCAAGTGAATGTCTTTCGTTTACCTTCCTTTTGCACCTTGATTTGCCACCGCTGGTATTTTTCCAACCAGACTGCGGTGTTTGTTCTTGTAGTACTCATTCTTATAC
>JBNRMR010000058.1:0-27758 GCA_050309705.1 Christensenellales bacterium
GCGCCGATGTGTCCAGAGCGGAGCTTCCCTCCACCACTTTGCCGGCAAGGGGCACCCTCTCACCGGGCTTCACGACGATGATATCGCCCACCGCCACATCCTGCGGATCTACCTGCATAAGGGCGCCGTCTTTTTCCACATTGGCGTAGTCGGCGCGTATGTTCATCAGCTCCGTGATGGATCTTCTCGATTTCCCCACCGCGTGCCGCTGGAACATTTCCCCAATCTGATAAAAAAGCATGACCGCCACTCCCTCGACGCCCTCGCCTATGCAAAACGCGCCCACAGTGGCGATGCTCATCAGGAAGTTCTCGTCAAAAACCCTGCCGGCAGCGATGTTTCTGCCTGCGCGGAGAAGAACATCACCACCAATGATGAAATATGCCGGCAAAAATACGCCAATATTCCACCACAGATGAAAGCTCTCCGGCAAAAACACCGGCGCTCTCAGAAATATAGCCGCAACATAAAGCGCGGCGCCGATCATCAGCCTTGTCAGAATGCGCTTTTCATACCTGTTCATTTTTTTCTTTCCTTATATAATATAAAATGAAATATTGAGAAAAAATCAAATTTGGATGGCGCAGCCTGGTTCAACCCTGCCGCAAATCCTGTCCGCCTGCCTTACGATCTCGTCGAACCTGCTTTCATCCGCGTCCAGAGTGAGCCTTTGAAGCATGAAACTGACGCTTGCGCTGTTCACGCCCTCCAGCTTGCTTATGGCGGTTTCAATCTTCGCCGCGCAGTTTGCACAGTCCAGGTTTTTCAGCTTAAACTTTTTCGTCATCGTCTTCCCCTCCTGATTTGCTTTTATTAGTAACTTTTGCTTAAATCATTCCTCAATATGAGACATTCCCTGCCCGATTATTGTGTACACATGATCATCCGCCAGAGAATATATCACCTGTTTGCCCTCGCGGCGGTTCTTCACCAGCCGTGACTGCTTCAGCACCCGCAGTTGGTGGGATATGGCCGACTGGTTCATCTTCAGCACCATGGCGATATCGTGCACGCAAAGCTCCGCTTCGAACAGAGCGTATAGTATCTTTATGCGGGTGGAGTCGCCAAAAACCTTAAACAGCTCCGCAAGATCGTACAATATCTCGTCGTCGGGCATGTTCTCTCCCGCCTTTTTGACCGCGTCCTCATGGATGACTTCATCCTCGCAGCATTCCATTTCATCTAAAGGCCTTCTTTTGATATTATTTTCCATCTCACTTCTCCTCACATCATATGATCACTTGTTCATATGTATTATACCTCATACTATGTTTTTGTCAATATAATTGTGAATTTTCGCTTAACTTAAGCACATTATTTTTTTTGTTTGTACTTTTATTAAAAAAAGCGATAAAAACTGTTAAAATAAGTGAAAATTAGTTAATATTTACTTGCAAAGTAAAAGTAATTTGTGGTAGAATTGGTTAAATATAACAACAACTAAACGACATTCTAACCGATAACTTTTAATGTGATTAGAGGAGGATCTGTGCTATGAGGCGAAGGTTACTATCCCTGCTGCTTTCCATTATCATGATCGCAGCCATTTTACCCATTCCCGCTGCCAGCGCGGACGACATCACAATTGATGAAATTGTTGACCCGAACTTCACGAAAGAAGTCTCTATTGCTTCACTTTTTGTAAAGAACTTTTTAAAACCTGGCTGGAAACCAGTCAAGAATGATTCTGTTAATCACCCCTTAATTCTTACAGATACAGCAGGAGGGCAGCCTTTTTCTGAATTTCAATTTAATGGAAACAATATTCAGCTAACAACAGGCATGAATGCTTTTTATACGGAATATAACAATACTTATACGATTGAATTTTCGGTAAAAAAAGGCGAGGATTATGTACGCATAAGGTTTGTAATAACATATGCAAAGCCAGCAAACGTTACCCATGACCCCGCCCAAGTGAATGTGGATTCCTATGAAATCGTAACTTCCGGCGAGCCTGAGCCCGACGTGCTCATCCCCCGCGAGGACCTTGTAACTTTGGTGGGCACAACCGCCCTTGCCGGCTTTGAATACGCAGACGGTGAAACATACTATGTCCTCGGCGGCCTTGGCGCTATCGAGGACGCGAACATCACATACACCATCGCCGGGGTTACAGGAAAAACCGCCACCGTTTCAGGCAACAAGCTTGCCATTCCCCTGCACGATGATGCGACAGTTAAAAACGCTTTCAGCCAGATTGGAACACCCGTTTCCATCTCAATCACAAAGGTCGCTAAGACCGGCTATGCCGATCTCGACCTTTCCGAAGCCCCGGTGTCCACCAAATCCGCCACCACCAAATTCGGCAATGCGACAGTTTCGGGCACTCTTAGCGTGACCGATTCAGCCGTGAGCGTGAGCAACATGTCCCCATCGTCGATACCAGACCATCATTCAATGAGCATTCAGCTCTATAATGGAACCACCGCCGTCGGTTCCCCCGGCTATGTGACCGGTTCCGGGACGACAAATTTGAGCGTGCCTTCCGGCCTTGCAGCAGGAACAATCCTTACCGCAAAGGTTCGCCCACAGCTTCCCGGCATGAACCCCGCTGCAGAGGTAACCTTGGGCGGCTCATACACAGTGCCCTTTTCCTCCGATCAGCTTGCCGTGCTTTCCAACGCCACCGCGATGATCGCCTACGACGGCGACACTGGCGACACCTACTACACTCTCAGCGGCCTTGAGTCCCTTAACGGAATGACGGTTCATTTTGATATCCTCAAGGACGACAGCGGCGATATCACTTCGGCAAGTAGGACCATTTCCGGCGGCGGATTCAGCGTGATGCTCAACTCTCCCGACAGAGTCGAATATTACAGCGAGCTTGGCCGTGAAGCCTTCCTAACCATAACCGCGCTTCAAACCGGCTCTTATACGGAAGACTGCGATATAACCACAGCTCGCGTGCCAATCGACTTCATGGACAAAACTGCACTTAGTGACTTCACTTCTTTAAGCCTTATCCACAACGGCACGAACTTCGTGGTCTCCGGCCTTGATGATTTACTGCCCGGCGACGATTACCTCTCCGGCCACTCCATCAGCATCCTTTTCACCGTGGGCGATGATACAGACCCCACATTTATAGGCGAAGTAGCGACTGACGGAATCGTGATGGGTATCATGCCCTTTTCTCCGAGCAGAAGCTCTGTTGAGTATCTCCCCGGCCAGGAGTTTGACCCCGGCGATGAAATTTCCGGCACTTTGCTTTTGAACATCCCCGGGATGGACCCCATCTACGCTCCCCTTGGCGGTTCATTCACAGTCCCCTTCTCCGAGGCGCAGCTTGCAGCATTGCAGGCCACTGAACAAGACGCGAATACCGACATAGAATACGGCGAAACCGGCGTTTACTATGTCCTCAGCGGCCTTGAGTCCCTGAGCGGCAACTGGATTTCTTTCAACATTCTCGAAAGTGATGATCCGGACGCAACTTCTGCGCCCGACAGCGTCCAGATTGAAGGCGGCAAGGCGCGCATACCTCTGACCAGCAACGACAGAAAGGCCTATTACAGCGAGCTTGGCCGGGATGCTTATATTACGATAATCGGCCTCAGCACAGGGGCGGGAGGAAGCGGTTACAGTGCGTCCCCCTTCACTTCTTTCAATACCGCAGAAAAGCAGATCAGCTTCGACATTTCTACAGATATTGAGGACTTTGAGGGGCTTAGCATCGTATTTGACTATGCAGTGGGCAAGTTCAAGCTTGCAGGACTGCTGGGCGAAGGCGGGATCATCGGTGAAATACCGGATTTCCACGAAATCAGTGTCTCTCTTTTCTTGGGAGAGGGAGAAAACAAAGTCGCCTATGCCACCGGCACAGTGGACGCTGACGGCTATATTACGCTGGACGAAGCTGCCAGTCGCGGCTTTGGCACCTTCAGCACAACCGGCATCAAGCCCGGCGATGTGATTTCCGCAGAGCTGCTACTGGAAATTTCGACGCTGAACCCCATACCCGTAACGCTTAACGTAGGCGGGGAATACATCGCAGTTTATGGCATTATTGATGAGGATATTGAAGAAATAGATGATACCCTCGCCATCGAGAACGGCCTTCTGGTTTCCAAGGGGCTTCAGGCCATACTGTTCACGGACGCCATTCTGGAAAACCACATTGTGACCGCGGATATCTACGAGGGCGACCTTGATACCGGCACTGTGATCGCACCTGGCGTTGAAGTCACATTTGACCCGGTCGGCGACGGCGTGTTCGACTTCGACAAGGGCGATTATGGAGACTTAGTGCTGGGCGATGAGCTGACGGTTATCTACTATCTCAGCAATGGCCTGATAGAAGATTATCCTGTGAATTCAACAAGCAGCGCGACTGTCACCTTCGGTGATATTGACGCTATTGGAGGCTTTGAATCGCTCGTCGTTGATATCAATTACGACGAGGATACGGTGATTATCCCCGGCCTTGAAGCTGCTATTGGCAACACCACCGAAGCTACCGCCGCCAACGGCTACAGTCTCACAGCCGATATCTATAAGGAAGACGAATTGGCGGCCCTGGCGACCAACGTGCCTGTCGGCCTTGACGGCGAGGTTGATATCAGCGCCCTTGACATCACCGTGGGCGACAGGATAGAGCTTGCTTTGACTGTGAACACAAATCTGATTGACGGCCAAGAGACCGCAATCAACCTGAAGATGGCCGACGGCGACCAGCATGTTTTCGCCGGCATGACCAGAGAGCAGGTTATCGCGCTGTACATCGGCGCAAACAGCTCGGGCCAGATCGCCATTTTGGGCTGGCCGGGCGACACGACAATCGGCCTTGCAAGAATCGACGCGCAGATTTGGATGAACGCCAACCTCACTGACGCAATTGAAGACACCGTTGTAGTAGGCACATCCAACGGAGTTCTGGTGGCCGATACCTCGGACGAACTTGAAATCGGCGACAATATAGACATTGCGCTTGAGTTTAAGAACCCGCTGATGAGCGCTCCCGACAGCAGCACATGGCCCGCCGTAAGCTTCCCCGTCAAGCTCCACGGAGTTCTTGAAACTGTGTCTCAGGTGGAAGGCCTTGGCCTTGCCATCGGCACAGATGGACAGCTGCATGTGACCGGACTGGGCGCAGATTGGCAGGCGCTTCATGACTCCCAGAGCGATTTTGGCAGCGCGTTTCTCACCGCCGTGGGCGTCGAGCGCACCAACCGTACGCCCAACACCCTCGGCAGCAATCTACCGCTTTATGACGGCGACGTTACCACCGCCACAAACAACCTGTACGATCTAACCGCGGACAAGGCGAAGATCGGCGATATATACGGCGCTGATCTGAATGCGAAGCGGGGCGCATACCTCGATCAGGATATCACCCTGCCCGATACCGCTGCCGTAACGCTGGGCGATTATATCACCGAAGCGACGGCGGAGGTTGAGGCCGATCTTATCAACTCCAAGATTTACGTTGTAAACGGCGGCTTCGGCACATATGCCGACTGGCAGGCGCTGATAGCTGACTATCCCGACGCCACCGTGACCTTCGAGGTTTACAAGGCGGGTGTGGCGGACCCGGCATACACAAAGATAATTGACGCGGACAGCGCAGAGAGCGAGTTTGCCCTTGTAAACGGCGGCAATCTTATTATCGGCGACATGCTCACCGACTTGGGCGCCAAATATGGCGATGAGTTCACATTCTTCATCAGCGTGGACAACGGTGTGTGGCTTGAGGACGGCTGGGAACTGGGTTCAATCAAGATCGACATGTATAACCTGATGAAGATGCACCACATTCCTGAGAAGGCCTATGTGATGATATACGAATATGACGGCGGCATTCTTAACCACGACTTCCTGCATCCGGTAAGGACTATTGAAGGAAAGTTTAATTTCTTCCAGTTTGCAGAAGGCCAGACCCCGCAGGTGAAGGTGAACAACACCAATCGCTTCCGCTATGGCATAAACACCATTAAATACAGGGATTGGCACGGATATGATGACATTGAGTCCGTGACGGGAGTGAATCTTACCCGCTCCTGGTTCACATTTAAGTTCACAGAAGGACAGTATGCGTACACAACTGAAAACGATGTGCGCAGCGACAATATCCACAAGATTGCCGTTAAGACAAACTTCATGCAAATTGGCATCACTACTCCCACTTATTACCACACCATCCGCGCCTTTGCGGGCAATGGCGGAAGCATCACTCCCGGCGGCGTGGTTAGCGTGCCCAACGGAGGCAACCAGAGCTTCATAATCACGCCCAATGAAGGCTATGCGGTGCAGGCGGTCATCATCGATGGCGTGAACAGAGGCGCCCTTACCTCCTTCACATTCACAGATGTTGACTCCGACCACTCCATCGTTGCTTCCTTCGTTAAGACCGGCGCAGTGGTTACCCCCGGCACAGGCGGCCTGCCCTCCATCAACATACCGACCATCCCCGCCACGGGCTCCCTCACAATGGCAGTTCCAGCAGCGCTGCTGATGTTGATGGGTCTGGCGATAATCCCCAGACGTAGAAAATAACGCCAAAAAACTGAATAGCTTTAAGAAAACAGCGGTCTAAGGCCGTTGTTTTCTTTTGCCAAAGGCACACATGGAAACCAATTACAAGGCTTTTTCGTTTACTATTATGCGCATTTATGATATAATTTTTTAAGCACACAATGTAGGCTTGATTTATCGGAGGAATTGAATTGAACAAAAGGTTGACAGCCATAATCAGCATAATCCTCTGCACGGTTTTGATAATAATACTGACGCCCATAGCGTCGCGTGGCAGCGTGCCTGCCTCTGCGCCGGGAGGCCAGGCATCCGAGGGGACTGTGGCCAGCGCGGTGATTATAAACGAAGTGATGGCGCAAAACCGCTCGGCAGTGCCGGACGAAAATGGAAATTATTACGACTATGTGGAACTATACAACACTTCCTCAGCGGAGGTTTCTTTAAACAACTTTTTTTTGACGGATGATCCGTCAGAACCAGGCAAGCAGTCCCTGCTGGGGCTGTTGATCCCCGCAAATTCATACATTGTCATATATTGCTCCGGCCTTTCCAGGACAGGCCACGCCGCGTTTAAGCTTTCCGCCGGGGAGACGGTGGCGCTTTTCGATGCCTCCGCCCAGATGCTGGATGCTGTTACAATTGAAGCGATGCCCGCCAGCAACGTGATGATGCGCGATGGCAGCGGCGAATGGGCCGTATCAGCCAAGTACACCCCTGCCATGGCCAATACCGAAGAAAACCACCGGGCATATTTGGGTTCCTTTGAAGCCATAGGCTCCGAAACCGTTTATATCAACGAAGTGATAAGCCGCAATATTACCACATATCTGCTGCCAGACGGCTCGGCGCCCGACTGGATTGAGCTTTATAACGCCGGCACAGCCCCCGTGGATATCAGCGGTTGGGCCTTGACAGACGACGAAACCAACCCCACAAACTTCGTTTTCCCGGAGGGCACGGCGATTGGCGCCGGTGAATATATGCTTATTATCTGCGACAATCTGGACATGCCCGCCGCAGAGCCGCCCCACGCCAAGTTTGGTATAAGCTCCGGCGGGGAGACGATCACCCTTTATAACGCCGGGCGGCAGGTTATCGACAGGCTTGCCCTGCCGATGCTGGATGCTGACACTTCCTACGGCCGAACCCCTGACGATCTTGACGAGCTTCAGGTCTTTCTTCAGCCCACTCCCCTCCTGCCCAATGATTCCAGCGGTGTTTCCGCCATGGTAAAGCAGATGCTTTCCGCCAATGAAAGCGGGCTTATAATCAGCGAAGTTCTAAGCTCCAACAAAAGTGGACTGAGTGCGGGCGCTAACACTCCTGACTGGCTGGAGCTTAAAAACATTTCAGATTCTCCCCTGAACCTGGGCGAATTCGGGCTTTCGAAGTCCGTCAGCCGGCCGGGGGAGTTTGCGCTTGAGGATAAAGTCCTGCAGCCCGGTGAAAGCATCGTCGTGGTGGCTGATAAGGAGCTTCATGACGCTGGGGGCGACATGGAGCACATAAGCGCGGGTTTTAACATAAGCGCCCTTGGGGACATGATTGTGCTGGCCCACTCCGGCAGGATTGTGGACAAGATTGCGGTGCCTGCCCTGCGAAGTGATATATCCTACGGGCGGGCTGCATCTGATAGCAGCCTTTTTTATTACTACGACTCCCCGACGCCCGGCGAGGAAAACCCCGGCAAAGGCTATCTCGGCTTTGCCAAAATCCCCGCGCCTTCGGCCGAAAGCGGCGTTTATAACGGCATTGACTCCATTCCCCTGAGCTTTGATGCGGATGAGGGAGTGACTCTTTACTTCACCACAGACGGAAGCCGCCCCACAACGGCCTCTCAAAGACTTGATGGAGAGCTGAATCTCACAGAAACCACCTCCATTAAGCTGCTGGCTCATAAGGAAGGCTATCTTCCCAGCGAGGTGGAGGCTCTCTCTTATATCATAAACGAAAACCACGCTTTGCCGGTAGTAGCCCTTTCCGCCGATCCTTATGAGCTTTTTGACCCCCAGACGGGTATGCTGGCGGACGGCCCGGAGTACCACATCACCGACAGCAACGGCTACCACTACAAGGCCAATTACTGGAAGGAAATCGAGATTGGCGCCAGCGTGGAATATTTTGACGAGCAGGGCCAAAGGCTGCTTTCACAGGGCACCGGCATAAAGGTCAGCGGCGCCACGTCCAGAGATCAGGCGCAAAAATCTTTGCTGCTCATCGCCCGCAATGCATATGGCGAAAACCGCCTGCACTTTAACCCATTCCCCAACAGGGATTATGACGAATACAAGGCTGTCGTTCTTCGCAACACCGGCCAGGACTATTACAGAGCCCGCATGCGTGATGCTATGCTCTCATCTCTGATGGAAGGCACAAATGTCTATTTCCAGGACACACAGCCGGTGGTGGTCTATCTAAACGGCGAATATTATGGCCATTACAACCTGCGAGAGAGGATCAACCGCTATTCGCTTGCCCAGTTCGAGGGCATAACGGAGCAGGACGTCATCGACAGCGCGGACATTTTGAGCGGCAGTGGGCGCAGCAACAGCCAGATCGTCCACGGCAGCTATAAAGAATATCAGGAACTGGTGAGCTTTGTGAAGGAAAACAGCCTGACTGTTCAGAGCAATCTGGATCATGTTCTAAGCCAGGTGGACGTGGAGAACCTCTTTGATTATGTTTCCTTCCAGATAATCATCGGCAACTCCGACCCCAGCAACATCAAGTTTTACAAGTTTGACGCGCCGGGCTCCAAGTGGAAGTGGATAATCTACGACCTTGACTGGGCCAATAACACCGGCAGCAACGGCGCTGCCTACGACTCCTTCGACAGGATGCTGAAGCCATCGGGCATCGGCCGCAACAACACCGACAGCAGCATCATACAGGCGCTTCTTAAGAATGAAGACATGGAAAAGCTGTTCCTGGAGCGCTTCGCGAAGCTGTTCTTGGAAAACTTTGACCCGGACAAAGTCCACGATCGCATCGATGAATACTACGACATGCTCAAGCCCGAGATGGAGCGCCAGTTCTCATTCTGGGGCCCCCAGGAGGCCTACAGCCGCAGCGTTTCCTCCTGGGAAAGCGAAGTGGGCGCACTGCATAATTATATAGACAGCTCAAGGCCCTATCTGATAAGATATTGCCAGAGCTGGTTTGGTCTTACAGACAGCGAAATGCGCAGCCTTTTCGGTGATGTTTTCGACCAGCTTAAATAGGAGGGGTGAAATGACCGCATTTTTAACAGGCAAAAAAGGCAAAAGAAAAAATGAAAGCCCGGAGCCCCTTCGCCACGAGCTTAAATATTACATAAACAGCGCGGATGCCCATGTGCTGGGAAATCTCCTGGACAAGACCCTTTGGCGGGATGAAAATGCCGATGAAAACCGCGAATACCATATCCGCAGCCTGTATTTTGACAATCACTTCAACAGCGCGCTGCATGATAAGACTGCCGGAGTGAAAAACAGGGACAAGTACCGCATCCGCATATATAATTTTTCCGACAAGCTGATTCGCCTGGAGAGAAAGAGTAAGCGAGGCGATCTCATAAGCAAAACCTCCGCCACCATCAGCCGCGACCTTTGTGAGCAGCTCATGGCAAGAGACCCCAGCGGTCTTGAAAAGTCGCCACATCCCTTGCTGAGGGAGATGTATGTCCAGATGACCATCAACATGCTAAAGCCCGTCGTCATAGTGGACTATGTGCGCGAGGCATTCGTCCACCCGGCGGAAAACACCCGCGTGACAATAGACAAGCAGCTTCGCACGGGGCTTTTCAGCAAGGATCTGTTCAACCCCCGCCTGCCCACGCTGCCGCCTATCGACGAGGATTTGACGATACTGGAAGTAAAGTATGACCGGAATCTCATCAGCATAATCCCGCCGCTGCTATCCTTTGCCAGACATGACAGGAGCGCCATATCGAAGTACACCATATGCCGGCGTTTCGAGCTGATGTGATCTTCTTTAAATATAGCGCGGAGGAGGATATGTTTGGATAATTTGGATAAGGGCAGCAAGGGCAGAATTGTTTTTCTAAACGGCGTTACAAGCTCCGGAAAAACTTCCATTGCCAAGGCGCTCCAGGAGCGCGGCGATATATTCTTTTACGCCCTTTCAAGCGACCTGTTTCAATCGATGATAGGCCGTAAGCGCTTAATTGAAAGCTACTGGGGGTATCTGAGCGGAGCTATAATCATGATGTATCATACGGCGAAGCTGTTTTCCGACATGGGGCATAATGTGCTTATCGACGGTCTGCTACTGGAGCGTCCTGAAATGCAGCCGCATTATCAGCAGCTTAAGGAGATACTTAAAGATAGCCGCCTTGATATCGTCTATGTTTATTGCCCGTTGGAAGTTTGCAGGCAGCGCAATATCAGGCGCGCAGACAGGCACGAAACGCAGTCCTTAGAGCAGGCTTCCATCATGGCGAAGGATATCCTGTATAGCTGCACAGTGGAAACCCACAAAAACACGCCGGAGGAATGCGCCGAGAAAATCATGGCCTGCTTACTCGCAGAAAGTTTATAAAAGAGATATAAAATTAAAAAACGATTTAATAACTTGGAGGAATAAAATCATGTTGCTTACCGGAAACTCCCCTCTTTCCACCACCGACGTCATCAAAAAATCGGTTCTGGAGGGCTTCAGCCTGGCGTCGCAGAACCTGACTGCCACCAACATTCTAGTGACGCTTGGCATGGCATTTGCCATCGGCATATTCATATTTTTTGTTTACCGGCAGACTTTTCGCGGCGTGCTATATTCCCATTCGTTTAATCTTTCGCTGATAATGCTGGCCATGGTCACATCGCTGATAATCATGATCGTATCCAACTCGTTGGCTCTGTCATTGGGAATGGTGGGCGCACTTTCAATCGTCCGCTTTAGAACCGCGGTAAAAGACCCCTCCGACACAGTCTACATGTTTTGGTCCATCAGCGCGGGCATTACTGTGGGCGCGGGCTATTATCTCTTGGCGATAATCGCCTGCCTGGTAATCGGCGCCTGCATATTTTTGCTCACATTCTTTTCCGGCAAGGGCAGCAACACATTTTTACTGGTCGTTCATTGCTCATCGGAAGGGGAAAAAGCCATGCTGCCCGTTTTGCGCAAGATTCAGCGCCGCAAAATGAAGAGCAAGACCGTAACCAGAAACGGCGTTGAGGTTACCTATGAGGTGCGGATTTCGGATGAAAGATCCGGCGTTGTGGACGAGCTTTTGGCACAGCCGGGCGTGTATGATGCCACGCTTGTCAGCTACAAGGCGGATATGGCTTAAGACGCTAATGATTTACAAAAAGGCAGGCGCGTATTGGATGAATACGCCCTGCCTCTTTTATTGCTTTTATTCCGCAATTATATGTCTCAAATGTATTCCTGCATTTTTTTGACCGTGTCGCTGAGCAGTTTTATGTTTTCCGTCAGCAGTTCATAGTTTGCCGCGTCTTGGTCCCTATCCAGGCGCAGGGAATCGGCAAGCAGTTCATCCATAGAGACATTCAGAACATTGCAGACCGAAACTAGCGTCTCAATGCTCGCCTTTCTCTGCCCGCGCTCTATCAATCCAAAAAATGCCGTTGATATGCCAATCTTCTCGGCGGCCTCCCTCTGCGTCAGTCCCCTCTGCTTTCGTACAAGCCGAATTTTCCTTCCCAGACTACCATAATCCATATTAAGCCCCCCTAATAGCCTCTTTCCATATTAACAATATTGCCCAGGCGTTCCCCGTTCATATATCTGCTTAGGTTGTCCGTGAAGATATCGAGTGTACGCTTTGAGTTGCCATGTGAGTCTGCGGAGTTATGCGGGGTTATGAGGCACCGTTTCTCCTTCCACAGGGGATGATCCGACGGCAACGGCTCAGGCGTAGTAACGTCCAGACCCGCAGCGAATATCTTTTCCTCCCTGAGTGCGTCCAGCAGAGCGTCCTGATCAATGGCGGAACCCCTGCCTACATTGACTATTATTGCGTTCTTTTTCATGAGATCAAAGTGCCGCCGGGTGATGAAATGTTTCGTCTCGCTGGTGCTGGGAAGGCTCAGTGAGATGAAGTCGCTCTGGGAAAGCACATTGTCAAGCCCTTTGGCGGTGTAAAGCTCGTCCACATAATTCGGCTTTTCGCTGATGCTGTTTTTAACCGCCAGCACCCTTGCACCAAGCGCGTGGGCCTTTTGGGCCACGTTTGAGCCGATGTCACCCAAGCCAATCACCCCGACGGTAGATCCGTCTATATCCGCCGCCAGCTTGCGACGCTCCCATGTGCCCGCCTGCATGTTATCTCTGTAGTAATGCATGTTCCTGGAAAGGGCTATGAACATGCCGATGACGTACTCGGATATGGGCTTGCCAAAAACGCCGCTTGAGTTGGTGAGGATGATTTCAGCATTTTCGTAAAGCTCCTTGTCGCAATAGCTTTCACTGCCCGCCGACCCAAGATTATGCCATTTTAAATTCGGCATTTTTTTAAGTATGGACCTTTCCGGGTTGCCGTGCAAAATCTCTATTCTCGCAAGGATATCGCTCGAAATAGCCTTGTCGCTGCCCACAATCACATCATAGCCTGAGGCTGTCTCCCTTATTTTGCCATACTTGTCGTAACCTTCGCTTAAAGTCTTTTCCCTGGACACTGCACCGGAGCAGATGTATAAAACTGGCCTTGACGTCATCTTGGTCATACTTATACTTTCCTCCTAAAATTGCGCTGTAAAATTGAATATGGTCACAGACAGAGCTTGAAGATTTCGTAGCAGTCGTTTTCATCCAGCCTGACAAAATTCCCCAGAGTGCCGTCACCATTAAATTTCTTCACATTTTTTGCAAGCTCACGCAGGCTGTCCTCTCCGATATTCACGTCTGAAAGCCTGGTGGGAAGGCCAATGGAGACGAAGAAGCTCTCCAGCTTTGCGATGCCCTTAAGAGCGGTCTCCTCCATGTTGAAAACGTTTATCTCGATATCCAGCACCCTGTTTGCAAACTGGCAAAAGCGGGCTATGTCCTGCTTGTAGACATATTTCATCCACGCCGGGAACACAATGGCAAGGCCCGCTCCGTGGGCGATGTCGAACATGCCGGAAAGCTCGTGCTCGATGTTGTGGGAGGCCCAGTCCTGCGCCTTATCAACTCCCAGAAGATTGTTGTGCGCCAGAGTGGAGGCCCACATCAGCGCCGCCTGAGCTTCGTAGTCCCGTGGGTTTGCGATGGCTTTTGGGGCGACGTTGTAAACAGTCTTAATCAGCCCCTCGGTCATCCTGTCGGACAGCTCCACGTCCTTCGTGTTTGTGAAATAGCGCTCCATGGCATGAGCCATTATGTCCACAGCGCCGTTAGCGATCTGGTTTTTCGGCAGAGTGTAGCACATCTCCGGGTTCAAAAGGGAGAACTTCGGGCGGTTCATCTCCACATTGCAGCTGCGCTTCATGCCGTTTTCGTCGTTAGTGAGGACGCTGGAGTTGCTGGATTCGCTGCCCGCGGCAGGAATCGTCAAAATGGTGGCCAGGGGAAGCGTCTGGGTGGGAGCTGCTGTGCCATCGTAAAGGTCCCACACATCGCCGTCATATTTAAGACCTAGGCCGATGCCCTTGGCGGAGTCAATTACGCTGCCGCCACCAACCGCAAGAAGGAAATCTACGCCTTCATCCTTGCAAAGTGCAATGCCTTCACGCACCAGAGCAACCCGGGGATTGGGCTGGACACCGCCCAGCTCCACAAAAGCCACACCAGCTTCATTCAGGCTCTTAACAACCGTGTCGTAAAGGCCAATTTTCTTTATGCTGCCGCCGCCGTAGTGGAAAAGCACCTTTGTGGCTCCATATTCCTTCAGCATCTGACCGACTTTTGCTTCAACGCCCTTGCCAAAAACAATCTTGGTGGGTGATAAAAATTCAAAATTTAGCATATCTTTTCTCCTTTTCTCTTTAGTTAATATTAGGTATTCTTTCTGCTGCTTAAAGCCATTGAGTATTTTAGATATTATAAATATCGAGCCTTTGGGAGAAGTGCGCCATGCCGATGCCCGCCGCCACCGCCAAATTCAGCGAGTCGATTTCGCTGCCATGGCGTATGCAGACGCCCGTGTCTCTGCTTAAAAGCTCCTCTGGCAGGCCCGCAGACTCGTTGCCGAATACCAGCGAGGGCGTTCCCTCCACTGCAGCTTCATGCAGCGCGACAGCATTCTTCAGCCTGAAGTAGTATTTCTTGTGAGCGGTATGCTCCCTCTCATACACATCAAAGCTTTCATATGCCCTGACATTTAATGCAAACAGGGCCCCCATTGAAGCCCTCACCACCTGTGGAGAAAAAATATCCACACAGGGCTTTATCACCGCCACGTTCCTAAAGCCAAAGCCCAGGGCCGTTCTCATTATCGTGCCCAAGTTTCCCGCGTCTGATATATTGTGCAGTACGATATGAGGCACTTTTTCCGCCAAAGAGCATTCATACTTTCTGAAAACCGTCACTGCACTGCAGTTCTCCTTCCCGCAGATGCGCTCTATGGCCTTGGGCGCCGTTTCAACATAAACACCCCGCTTAAGGCAAATCTCCTTCAGCTTCACTGCGCCGCTGTTCATGCCGCTGTCCGAAGACAACAAGAGGGCCCGAACTTGATCTGGCCTTCTTTCAATAAGTTCCAAAGAGGGAAACGCGCCGCAAGCATATGATATATCCGAGCGCCTGTCGTATTTACCGTATCTAGGCACGAAGCTATCTTCTCCCGTTCTTATTTGTCCCCTTACTTACCACCGTTATTTTAGCATTTTTTTCACAAAAGTACAATAGAAGCAGCAGAAACTCTTGGTTTTTGTTGGCGGTTTGTGCTATTATTGCTCTATCATCACGCTTGTTCGGAGGAATGGATGTACAGAAAAGCCGCTTTACTAATATTTGCTGGTTTGCTGCTCTTGCTTGCAGACTTTCCCCAGGCCACGGCCGAGGTGGGCTTTAGGAGCGAAGACAAAAACAGCGCCTCCTTTACTATGACTGCCGTTGGCGACATCATGATGCACGAAGAGCAGATTAAAAGCGCCCTTACAGAGGGTGACAGCTATGATTTCAGCCAGTATTTCGCCTACCTTGGCGGAAGGCTCTCCCACAGCGACATCACTTTGGCCAACATGGAGGCCCCGGTGGTTCCCGGCCGGCCCTTCAAGGGCTTCCCCCACTTCAACTCTCCCCCACAGCTTTTGCAGGAGATGGCCAGTGCAGGCATTGACATCGCTTCCGTCTGCAACAACCACTCGCTCGATCAGAATATAGACGGCGCTAAAAAGACCATTCAGCAGCTTCGCGGGGCAGGTATCGCCCCCCTGGGCATGTATGACGATGAATCGCTGTACTTTGAGCCCTACATCCGCGATATTAACGGAGTTAAAGTGGCCTTTTTTGCCTACACCGAGCATGTGAACGGAAGGGAAAAGCATTTTAAGAAGGAAGACCTAAGCCGTCTGATCAAGATATTTGATAGGGACGAAGCCGCCTTTGATATACTGAACGCCAAAAGAGCCGGCGCAGATGTGGTCGTGGTGATGATGCACTGGGGCAAGGAATACGAGGATAATCCCTCGCCGTCAACCGTGAAACTGGCCGAGGAACTGGCCGTAACCGGCGCAGACGTAATAATCGGCAGCCATCCTCATGTGGTTCAAACCTGCGAAATTAAGTCAGTCATCCGCTCTGACGGCCTTGAACATGATGTTTTCATCGCTTACTCCCTGGGCAACTTCATTTCAAACCAGACCCTTGCACCCCGCCAGTACGGTGTAATAGTGGATATTGAGATGGAGTATGACTTTAAACAAAAAAAGCTCACTTTCAATGAAGCGGCCTACACCCCCACATATGTCTGGAAGCGCCCCAAGCCCGGACAGCGGGGCGCGTATGATTTCAGCGTCCTTGCCTGCCAGGACTATATCTCCCTCTTTTCGCAGCCCGCCGAAGGCATGAGCGATGCCCATATTCGCTATATCAACCGTGCCAGCAGCCATATATGCGCGCAGATGGCGGAGAATATCCCGCTGTTTGAATACTACCGGAAAGTTGGAATAACGGATATTAAAAATCCCAGCCCCCGGGATGAGGGCAGGGCCCAGTAAATTCATGTTATAGGCTATTGCTCAAGCTCGCGGGTGAAGCCGATTCCCATTATCTCCCTTGAATCGTTCACTATCACAAATGCGTTTTCGTCAAGCTGCTGAACGATCCGCTTGAGCTTCACCACCTCGAACCTTGAAACAACGCACATGATTATGTTCTTATCGGCGCCGGAATAGGCGCCTTTTCCTTTAAGATAGGTTACGCCCCGCTCCATCTCGGTTAATATCACCGAAGCGATTTCCTCCGGATGCTGAGAAATGATGAACACCATCTTCGCCGCTGTGAGACCTTCCTGCAGAGCGTCAATTATTCTGGAGGAAACAAAAAGGGCTATGAAGGCATAAAGTATGCGGGAGACGCCATAGACAATGCCGGAAAAGCCCACGATGATAACATCCAGGGCGAATATAATAATGCCGATGCCTATTGCGTTTTTAAACATTAGCGAAAGCAGCTTGGCGGCCATGTCGGTGCCTCCGGTGGTTGCCTGTCCTCTTATCACAAGGCCCAAGCCGAAGCCCATCACAGCGCCGCCCATCACAGCCGCCAAAAACAGATCCTCGGTGACTCGAACCTCCGGCAACAGATCCAAAAACACAGAAAGCACTATCATCGCATACAGACTGCGCACAAAGGTGTCACGGCCTTCATATCTGAAGCTGATCAAAAAAAGCGGTATGTTCAGCAGCATCGACATGACGCCTATCGGGAAGCCCGTCAGATGGTTGATGACGGTGGAAAGGCCCGTGAAGCCGCCCGGAGCAATGCCGCAGGGTATGAAAAACAGCGTGAAAGACAGCGCCACAATCACAGCGCCAAGGGTGATCTGCGCAAAATTCAGCACAGTGTTGCCCTTCAGCGCCTTTTTCAGTTTTTTTCTGTTGCTCACAATTTTTTTGCTCTTTTTTTCTTTCGTTTTCATTCTGCCTTTCCCATTTCTCATGCCCACAGCCAAGCCACGGTCAATCTTTATTCTGCTGATATGTATTCAAAATATCCTCCAGGTCATGTCCCTTTCAAAAAGGGACGGGCATCAAGTTCGTAAAAACAACGAGCTAAAAAGGATAAAAGATCAAATCACCAGATGTCAAGGCCGAAGCTTATGGCAATGGCCTGATCCACCTGCTCCATGGCCTGGGGCGGCAAAACGCCCAGACGGTCTCTAAGCCGCGATTTATCTATTGTCCGCACCTGTTCGCACAGAATAACGCTGTCCCTTTCAAGGCCGAATTCTCCGCTGCCAATTTCTATATGAGTAGGCAATTTTGCCTTATTTATTCTGGAAGTTATCGCCATGACGATAACGGTTGGGCTGTAGCGGTTGCCGACATCGTTTTGCACCACCAGCACCGGGCGCATTCCTCCCTGTTCGGAGCCAATGACCGGGTTTAAGTCAGCCCTATATATCTCACCTCTTCGTATCATCTATCTCATCCTCCGAAAGCGCGGCTTCATAGGCCTTAAGGGCCAGTTCATCCGCCATCAGACCAAGCTGCGACCACTCCAAGTTGATCTCCGCCATTTCCTGGTAGCCCAGCTTCATCCTTTCTTCTACTTCCAGTTTATGCTTGATACGCAAAACCTGACATAGACTTTCGCGAATAAATAAGCTGCGAGAGACCCCCTGCTCCTTTGCTATCGCGTCTATCTCGTCGACCAGGCTTTCAGGTAGGTTGATCAATATTTTCGTCATCTTTCTGCTTTTTTCGCTTTTTTCCACAAGACTCACTGCCCTTTGCTTTTAACGCCTGCGATTTCTTCAATTCTCCTCACAAGCTCGTCTACAGCGTCGCCGCTGTGCTGCAACTTGATAACCTGATCGCCGACGAAAATGGCGCCGCCGCCGTCAGGCGTTCCGGCGATGCCGATGTCCGCCTGCTTTGCTTCCCCTGGACCATTGACCACACAGCCCATAACCGCCACCTTCACAGACTCGTTTAAATGGCCCGTGCGCCGCTTCACCTGTCTGGCTATTTCTTCTATGTTCATGCAGGTGCGCCCGCATGTGGGGCACGCCACAACCTCTACGCCCCCTTCGCGAAGCCCCGCGGCCTTCAGCATCGAAATGCCCGCGGCAACCTCTGGCAAGGGGCTGCCGGAGATCGACACGCGGATGGTATCGCCGATGCCTTCCATCAAAAGTGCGCCGATTCCAACAGAGCTTTTGACTATGCTATCCTCATATGTGCCCGCCTCGGTGATGCCCAAATGCAATGGATACTCGCAGGCTGCAGCCAGAAGCCTGTTGGCCTGGACGGTTGTCTGCACGCCGGAGCCCTTCACCGATATCACTATGTCGAAAAAGCCCTGCTCCTCCAAAAGCCTGGCGTGGCTCATGGCGCTTTCCACCATGGCAGCCGGGGTAACGCCATATTTTCTGATCAAATGCTTTTCAACCGAGCCGGAGTTGACCCCTATGCGTATGGGTATCCCATGGGCCTTGGCACAGTCAGCCAGCTTCTTCACGTTTTTTTCCCCGCCGATATTTCCCGGGTTAATCCGCAGCTTATGGACTCCCACTTCCGCGCTCTTTATGGCAAGATCATGGTCAAAGTGGATATCCGCCACGAGAGGCACTGGGCTTTTTTCCACAAGCCTTTTAAGCGACGGAACGCAGCTCTTGTCGTATACCGAAACTCGGACGATATCGCAGCCCAGAACCGCAAGCTCATTTATTTGTTCAAGAGTTTTTTCAAAGTCTTCAGTTTTGGTGTTGGTCATTGACTGAACCGAAACCCGGCTTCCCCCGCCGATCAGGACGCCGCCCGCGTTCACGCTTTTGCTTGGGCGCCTTTGCGCCATTCCTTCGTTGAATGTAATCATGTCAGCCTCCTGTTATCAGGCGCATGATGTCCTTGTAGGTCAAAAGTATCGCCAGGCCGAAAAACAGCACAATCCCTACAAAATGCACCATGCCCTCCTTGTTGGGATCAATGGGCCGGCCTCTGATAGCCTCTAAAGTCAGGAATATCAGCTTGCCGCCGTCCACCGCTGGAAGGGGCAAAATGTTGATCAACGCCACATTGACGCTTATCACCACCGCGAAGAGCAATAGAGTTTCAAAGCCCTGGCGTATGCCCTCACTGACGACAGTCACAGTGCCGACTATGCCCATCAACTCACCCTGGGCTGCTCCGCCGAATATCATGTTCTTTATGGCGATTAAAGTCTGGGAAACCATTTCGTAAACATAGCTAACCGAAACAGGCGCTGCCTGCAAAAGCGGCATGGGCGATCTTATATAGTTGGTGGTGATCTGTATGCCGACTCTGCTCCTTTGCTCCATCTCGTCGAAAATGGGCGTCAGCGTAAATTCACGGCTATCGCCGTCTCTTTCCACAATCACCTGCACGCTTTGCCCCTCCAAGGGGCTGATCAGGTCGATTACGTCCTGCCCGGTCTGCACCGGCCGGCTGTCTATCGTCACAAATCTATCCCCTGCCAAAAGGCCCGCAATGTCCGCCGGGCTATTCTCCTCCACGGCTGAAATGCTGGAATATGCCCCAGAGACCGCGCCATACGTCATCAGCACCACTATGCTTATCAAAATCGCTGATATCACATTGGCCAAAACGCCCGACACCGTCACGAAAATGCGCTTGAAGACATTATAGTTTGCATAGGCGTATTCATCGTCATCGTTTTCCTCGCCGTAAAAGCGCACATAACCACCCAGGGGAATCAAACGAAGGCTGTATGTGACGTCGCTCCTTTCCCAGGAAAAGATTTTCGGGCCAAAGCCTATGGCGAACTCCTTCACGGGAATCTTCATCCACCTGGCGACGGCAAAATGCCCCGCTTCATGTATCAATATAATGATGGCGATCACCAGTATTGCCGCCAGCACGGACAAAAAATTAATCATTCGCCCTCCTGCGAGTTTTTGTAAAACTATCGGTCACAATTAGATCTTAAAGTTGCTGATATTTAAAGGTTAAGAGAATTTATATAATCGCGGGCGCAGCCTCTTGTCGCTGAGTCCTGCTGAAAGATTTCATCGTAGCCAAGTCTTGCAGGGCTGAAAAGCCTGTCGAGGCAGTAAAAGATGCAGTCCATTATGCGTCCCAGGCGAATTTCGCCCCTGAGGAATGAGCCCACAGCCACCTCGTTTGCGGCATTTGAAACCAAGCATGCGTTGCCCCCGGCCATAAGAGAGTCATAGGCCATCTGAACCAGTGGAAACTTTTCCGTGTCGCAGCGTTCGAAGCTTAGCTCCGGCATGTCAAAAAACGAAAACTCCCTTGCACCGGAGCTAAGCGCACTGCTTTCCCCCAGGGCATATAAAATGGGGATGCGCATGTCCGGAAAGCTCAGGTTCGCCGTCATGCTCCTGTCCTTAAAAATTACCGCCGAATGGACGATGCTCTGCGGATGCACCGCCACATCAATTTTTCCCCCCGGCATGTCAAAAAGGTAATGCGCCTCCACGATCTCTATGCTCTTGTTCATCATGGTGGCGCTGTCCACGGTTATCTTTTGCCCCATGGACCAGTTTGGATGCTTTAGGGCATCCTCGGCCATGGCCATGAGCATTCTTTTCTTTTCCCATGTTCTGAAGGGCCCCCCGGAAGCCGTCAGCACCAGCTTGTCGACCTCCTCAACGCTTCTTCCCAAAAGGCACTGATGAATGGCGGTATGCTCGCTGTCAACAGGCATTATTTTGACGCCCTTTTCCCTTGCGGCCTCCATGACAACATCGCCGCCGGCCATCAGCGCCTCCTTGTTGGCCAAAAGCACCCGCTTGCCATTTTTAATGCACTCCATCACAGCCGTCAGCCCAGCCATGCCAACCACGCTCACCAGAACGTCGTCAATTTCTGCCATGGAACAGATTTCGTCCCTGGCCTTTTCGCCGAAATACCAGCGGGTTTTGCCATTTGGCGGCATAAAGGCTTCCGGCTTTTTCACCAAAACGGCAATCTTAGGGTTAAACCGCTCCACCTGTTGGCAAAGCAGCTCCGCACTGGAAAACGCTGCCAAAGCAACCACTTCAAACCTGCCCGGGTTGCGGGCGATTACGTCCAGCGCCTGAGTGCCTATCGAGCCCGTGGAGCCGATTATCGCAATTTTTTTCACTTTATCATTCGTCATTTAACAAGCCCTTTTGCGTTCGGCACATAATCATATATGCGCAGCTCAAGAACCTTATCCCTTATCAGCTTGTTGTTTTTGCTCAAATATGGGGAGTCTATCTTCCCCGACGGCAGCCGAAATGCCTTGCCAATTTTCACATAAATGCGTGAAAAAAGCCTTCCCGTAGCGTTTATATACATGGGAAGTATGTGCGCGCCAGTCTTTGCCGCAAGAAGGACTGCGCCCTCCTTAAACTCGCCCATTTCCTCGCCCTTGCTTCGAGTGCCCTCCGGGAAAACCACCAGCGCCTCACCCTTATTCAGGCGCTGCACCGCTTCCCTCATGGCCGACATGCTGGAGCCCTCCCTGTCCACCGGAAAGGAGCCATATTTTTTGAACAGATAGCCCCAAAACTTATTGTCGTAAAGCTCTTTTTTCGCCATAAAGGTCACCCTGCGCTTGAAGCAGGATGCAACGTTGAACACATCGTGAAAGTGCAGATGATTGCACACTATCAAAACGCCGCCGCTATCCGGCATGTTCTCGCTGCCGGTCACAGTCCTTGGGTTTAATGCAAAGAAAACTCCTCTTGCTATAATATTAATAAGCCTGTACAGCCAAAGCTTCACCTGCCCAATGCACCCCCAATTATTTCAAGCACATAGTCCACTGTCTCTTTAGGTGTCAGGTCCCCCGTGTCAATTATTATCGCATCCTCCGCCGCCCTAAGGGGGTTCAGCTCCCTTTCCATGTCCTGCTTGTCGCGCTTGATCACGTCGGCAAGAACATCGTCGAAGTTCACATCCATGCCCTTTTCCTTAAGCTCGTTGAATCTGCGCCTTGCGCGCACTTCGTTGGAGGCAGTGGTAAAAAACTTGTAGTTCGCTTTTGGCAGCACGTTGGTGCCGATATCCCTGCCGTCAAGGACGATGTCCCGCCCTGAGGCGATCTCCCTTTGCATCGATACAAGTTTTTCGCGCACACAGGGCAGAGATGAAACATCCGACGCCGCCATGGAGACCTCCGGCGTGCGAATGAGATCCGTCACTTCCCTACCTGAAAGGAAGACCGTCTGAATGCCGTCTTCATGCTCCATTTTAAGCTCAATTTCCGGCAGCCGTCTGCGAATTTCTCCCTCATCGCGGGTGTTGATTCCGCTTTCCAGGGCCCAAAGGCCGATGGCCCGGTACATGGCCCCGGTGTCAAGGTACATTATGCCAAGTGCCTTTGAAAGATCCTTGGCCAGAGTGGATTTTCCTGAGCCGGAAGGCCCGTCAATCGCTATATTTAGCTTATTCAAATTGCTCACCTCTGTTATAATCTATACAGCCCTATGGCCCAGTCCGATTGCCACCTCGTTCAGGTGCAAAAGGCCGATGCCAAAGAATACCGCCACTGAAATATGTCCGCCGGACCTGGCAACGCCTATCTTGCCGCCCACGTTCAACCCGACAGCCTTGTTCATTATCTGGGAAACGGCTTCCCGGGTCGCCCCAGCGACAGTGCCCTCCTCGAGATGGGTGTCCTGTATGACGCCCTCGCGCTTTGCGGCCACCACTGCCCGCTCCACAATCTTCGTCACCGATGTCAAAAACTCGCCGCCAAAATCCACGGCCACCACCAGTATCTCCTTCTTTGAAAAGGCCTCCTTCAGCGCCCGCTCCTCTGCCCTGTCCTCCGTCAAAGCGATCTTTATCGCCGCCCTGGCCACATCCTTCGAGCCATAGCCATACCCGCTGCCCTCCATGCCGCCCGCTCCTTTTTATATGAAAATATCTAAAGTGGATGATGCCGCCGAAACCCCGGCGCAATAGCCTGTCGTGAACGCGATCTGAAGGTTAAAGCCGCCGGTAAGGCCATCCACATCCAGCACCTCGCCGGCAAAATGCAGCCCCTGAACTTTTTTTGACTGCATCGTCTTTGGGTCGATATCGCCCACATGCACGCCTCCCCTTGTGATAACCGCCTCATTAAGCGGCCTGAGGCATTTGACAGTAAGAGGAATCGCCTTCATTATGCCCAAAATTGCCTGCCTATCCTGCTTGCTGATCTGGTTAACAGGCTTTTCCTGGGAAACCCCTGCAATATCAAGCAGCGCGGGGATCATGCTCTTTGGCAGTAAGCCCTCCATTGCGTTTGAAATCCACCTGTTCTGGTGTTGCTCCATATCCCTCATGAAACGGCTTTCCAAGGTTTTCATGTCCAGCGCCGGCTTCATGTCTATGAATAGAGATAGGGCCTTAAAGTCCATTCCCGTTATCATCGAAGACAATGTAAGAACGAGGGGGCCGCCTATTCCAAAGTGAGTGAAAATCATCTCGCCCTGCTGGTCAAACAGCGTTTTTTTGCCGCTTTTTTTGCTATTTACCGCCTTTAAAGAAACATTCTTAAGCGTCAAGCCCTGAAGCGCCTTCACCCAACCTTCGTTTGTCTCAATGGGCAAAAGCGAGGGAAGCGGCGGATTGGTTCTGTGGCCGGTTTGCCCTGCGAAGAGCCAGCCGTCGCCGGTGGAGCCCGTGGATGGGTATGAGCAGCCTCCCGTGCAGACTATGACCCTATCGCAGAAAAGTTCGCCCCTATCCGTCATGACGGACTGAACTTTTCCCTCCGCGGCATTAATTTTAACTGCATTTGTGCTGAGCAAAAGCTTCACTGACAGCTCATCCAGCCGCCTTTGAAGGGACTTTGTGACATCGCTGGCCTTTTCGCTTTGGGGAAAAACGCGGCCTCCCCTTTCCACCTTAAGCTTCAGCCCGATTCTTTCAAAATAAGCCATAGCATCGGCGCTGTCAAAGCGGGAAAGTGCCGACATCAAAAACCGATGGTTCCTGGGGATGTTCGCCAAAAACTCCTCCCCCGCCGCCACATTGGTCACATTACAGCGGCCTTTGCCGGTTATATATATCTTTTTTCCGCATTTATCGTTCTTTTCAATCAGCGTCACATCTGCGCCGTTTTCAGCTGCTGCCACGGCGGCCATCATCCCTGCGGCGCCCGCGCCAATCACAACCACCTGCGCACTTTTTCTTGCGCCCTTCATTTTATACTGTCTCCGCTGGAATATATGGCTGTGTCATCCCAGATGATCTCCAGCTTTTCAAAGTAGGCGGAAAGCTCCTCCTTTTTTTCCATGCCAAGGGAGACGATCAGCGCGTTGATAAGACTCAGCGGCGCCACCAGCGAGTCCACAAAGGAGGCCATCGTGCTGCGAGCCGTCAGGCAATGGTCTGCGGTAAGGCCCATGGGCGAATTCAAAGAGTCCGTTATGGCGATGGTGGTCGCCCCCAATGACCTTGCAAACTTCATCGATTCAATTGTCCTGTTTGAATACCTGGGAAAAGATATGCCCAGCAAAACATCACCCGGGCCCATGCGGGCAAGCTGTTCGCGCACCTCGCTTCCACCCTGGGTGATAAGCAGAAGATTGTCAAATATATAGTTTAGATAATAGCCCAAAAATGCGGCCAAAGGCGAAGACGCCCTAAGGCCGATTATGTATATCCTTCTTGCTGAAAGCATTGTTTGCTTCACACGGTGGAATTCCTCCACATTGATTTCGTCCAGCAGAGCGCGCAGGTTTTGCATGTCCTGACGAAGTATTGTCAAAAGCACGTCGGTGTTTTCCATGGTGCTGGATATCTTCATGCGCTGAGAGGCCGTCAGCCGGTTGCGCACCATCTCCTGGATGGCCTTTTGAAGCTGCGGATAGCCGGAATAGCCCAGTGCCATGGCATAGCGGACTATGGTGGACTCGCTCACGCCAGAAACCTCGCCCAGCTTTGCGGCAGTCATCAGTGCCGCCTTTTCGTAATGATCAAGAATATAGGCGCTTATCCGCTTTTGTCCCTTTGAAAAGCGTTGGTTGGTGTTCTTTATTCTGCTTATCAGATCCCGAGAGTTGTCCGACATCGCTTTTACTTACCTTCCAAATATTATTGACATCCATTGTGGCGTTTGCCGGCGACCTTGCGTCCCGCTGCCCAAAGGCCGGCAATTTTCTTCGAAAATAGCTAAACCTATTATACCTTGTTTGTCGGCGGACTTTCGTGCAGGCCCAAAGGCCCGCCGACCCGCAATTTTCTTCGAAAATAGCTAAACCTATTATACCATATCTTTCATTTCTTGCAACTGATTATATAATTTTTGCAGGATTTAAGAAGCGTTATTGCAATTATGCAGGGCAAACCTCGGACGAAAGGTCTATCTTAGCATCTCGCTGTTGTTTATAACCGATGCGCTATACATGAAAAGCACGTCCTGGCCATCTATTTCTATATAATCTCCTAAAATTGAGGAGAGCATGTAGCGGGTGTCCACCAGCGTTATCTTGCTGTAACTTTCAAGCAAAAGAGGCGCGAGTGAGGAACCAAAGGAATCCCTGAAAAGTATCAGCTCTTTGCCGCTTTTGCAAAGGGGGCTTATGATCTCCATCAGCGGCGTCGCGCCGGAAAGGTAGATGTCATACGGGTCCATGCCGGTGAAAAGCTCAGGACTGTAGACGGGAACCTGCGACTGGCTCTCGTGGTTGAAGACAATGGCCGCTTCAGTGTGAGCGCTCGTCAGATATATCATATTATCAGGGTTCAGGGGCAGGGCGCTGTGGCCGTAATAAGCGCCGTAAAAGGGCAAAAGCTCATTCCTTTCATATCCATTGATATCGGCAGGCGCAAAGCCCAAGGCGTCTCCCAGGGCTGAAAGCAGGCCACCCAGCTCCTCTTGCCGCCAGTGGGGGTCGGTGTTGTAATAGCTGCCGGCATTCAAGCTTTCAAATATATCAATATAGCTTAAATCATCATTCATATTCTCCAAAACAATGGCTTCCAGCTCGTCATATTCCAGCGCAGGATAGCCGCCGCCTGGCGCAATGTAATAATTTTTGTCTGGAATAATGGCATAGTATACATTCATTCCCTCAAAGTACTGAAAATATAGATCGCTTATTTTTTGGGCGGCCCCCAAAACAGCCTTTTCACGAAGTTCGCCTTCCAGCTTGATGGCGCTGCCGTTTTCTATGGCAATGCCGTTGTTATCGAGGCGGCCCAGCAACCCAAAGCTGGCTAAAGCCTTGATTCTCCGGAAGCTTTCGCGGAAAATGAACTGGTCGGTGAAGAACTCGTCCAGCTTTCCCAGGGCTGAGCCATCAAGAACTGTTTCCAGTGTGAATTTCGGCGGTTGGGCAAGCTTGCGCCGCTCAGCGTATGAAAGCGCCCTCAGGGGGCTGAAAAGATTTCCAGCGCAAAGAAGGAATATGATGGCCAAAAAGGCCGCCGTCACAATATAGCTTCTGCTTCTTTCTCTTTTTTCCAGCATTTCTCTCATGACACTCCTAATTTTGGGCCTGAATTGCTAAAGTCTCAGTGTGGGGATGCAAGACTCCAACCCCTATCCTGCAAGAGATGCTCCTTTGTCCGTTTTTGCATGCAACCCTTAAAAAATCAAAACCTGAAGTATAAGAAGGGATTATATGAGCCATCCACCAGAAAGGCGGTTGAAAGCAGCAGCAGCGCCGCTAACACCACAGGCTCCAGAAAGCTAATTATCCCTTGCAGTTTTGCACTATCTCTCATTTTTTTAACCGCAGTGGCCGGCAGTGGAGTCGCCGCGATGATGCCTATCACAAGCGCCGCAAAATAGCTGCGAATGCTGTATATTGTCTGCCCGTTCCAAAAAGGCATTCCCAAGCCGAACATGCCCTTTATCCTTTCGAAGGCCTGCCCCAGGTTTTCAGAGCCGAATATCACAAAGCTTACCGTTATCAGCAAGAGGGTATATATGTGGCGCAAAACACTGTTGCCGCTTTTCACAAAGCCCGAGAGCAGCAGCCTTTCAACCGCCAGAAAAAGCGCGAAATAGAGCCCCCAGCAGACGAAATTCCATGCCGCGCCATGCCACAACCCCGTCAGCGCCCAGACCACAAGTATATTGAAAGCCCAGCGCCATTTTATGACGCGGTTGCCGCCCATGGGAATGTAAACATAATCGCGAAACCATGCGCCCAAAGTCATGTGCCACCTGCGCCAAAATTCCGCTATACTCTTTGAAATGAAGGGGTAGTTGAAGTTTTCGGGAAAGCGGAAGCCGAACATGCGGCCAAGGCCCACAGCCAT
>JBNRMR010000059.1:0-21326 GCA_050309705.1 Christensenellales bacterium
CATTTATATGGTTTAATAAAAAGGAGCGGAGGAAGAGTATGGCAAAGAGCAAGCAGGATAAGTTCAACAAATTGGCGGACAAGGGAAAAGTGTTGAAAATCGTACCTTTCATCAAACACCAGGATCCGGAGATCCGCGAACAGGCGGCCAGGGCGCTGGGCAGGGCCAGCACGGACGATTCAATGAACGCACTGATAGGCGCGCTGCATGATAGAGTTTTGCCGGTGCGCATGGCGGTGGTTGAATCTCTGGTGGCCATCAAAAGGCCCATAGCCTCCGAGCACATCAAGCATGCATATGGCACCACCAGCGAGCCAGAGTTCGTGGAGGCCTGCAAAAACGCTCTGACGGCCTTTGCGGAGATGAGACAGTCCAGATAAACCAATCGGTCAATCTCAATTCATAATGTTTTGGGTAATCAAACGATATGCGCAGGCAAAAATATTGCTTGCGCTTTTTTTCCTTATGTGCTAAAATTATTGGGCTATGTGAGTATCGGAGGTTTTATCCATGCAAGTCCTTTCCATAATTATAACGGTATTATTTCTGCTGGTATGCATTGCGCTGATAGCTCTGGTGATGATGCAGTCGGACAAGTCGGCGGGTCTCTCGGGGGCCATCACCGGCGGCTCCGAAACATTCTTTGGCAAGCGGAAGTCCAAGTCTTACGAGGGCAAGCTGGCCTTCCTAACGAAGATTGCGGTGGTGTCTTTTGTGGTGCTGGCATTCATTCTGGCGCTTCTGCAGTAATAGGCTTTAGGCGCCATGCCGGCTGCTGAAAGCCTGCGCATGGCGTTTTTATATGCGTTTTTACCTATTTATTACACCATACCATCATAAACTTCATTGAACTATTAGACGAAAAACTGTATAATGAAGCTACGCCGTGGCATCGGCGGGCTTTACGGGGCAGCCGGGTCTTGTGCAACGAAAGCGCTGTGAACCGTGTCAGGGCCGGAAGGCAGCAGCACTAAGCAGCCACTGCGTGTGCCGCAAATCACCTGGCTCCCCCGTAAAACTCGTCGGTGCTTTTTGTTTATTCATAAGTCTTTGACAATAGCTCATGCCTTTTGGTATAATTGGCTTGCAAGAGAGATTTGAGAATATGCCGGCAGATCAAACGCAAGGGAATGATTCCGATGAAACACACGGAGTTTTCCGGTACTGAACTATACCTGTTTTCCGAAGGCAGCAATGCTTGCGCTTATCAGTTTTTAGGTTCCCATCCCTGCGAAAGGGGGGGCGAATCGGGCTTTGTGTTCAGGGTTTGGGCTCCGAATGCAAGGGGCGTGAGCCTCTGCGGCGATTTTAACTTCTGGTCTCCCCTGAGCCATCCCATGAAAAGAATGGAAGGCGGCGTCTGGGAGCTTTTTGTGCCCGGCCTCAATAGCTTTTCCTCATATAAATATAATGTCTTTGGCGCCGATGGCAACGCCGTGCTGAAGGCCGATCCCTACGCCTTCCACAGCGAAACCCGCCCCGGCACCGCCTCAAAAACATACGACCCGTCCTTGCACGAGTGGAACGACGCGCAGTGGATGGAAAAGCGCAGGAGTTTCAGGCCCCATGAAGCACCAATAAATATATACGAAATGCACATCGGCTCATGGCGGCTGGACGAAAAGGGCAGGCTTTACACCTACGAGCGCCTGGCGGACGAGCTAATTCCATACTTGCAAGACATGGGCTACACCCATGTTGAGTTTCTGCCCCTGACCGAATACCCCTATGACGGAAGCTGGGGCTATCAGGTCTCGGGCTATTTTGCTCCCACATCCAGATATGGCCCGCCAAATGAGCTGGTAAGGCTCATTGACAGGCTTCATCAGGCGGATATTGGCGTCATCATGGACTGGGTTCCCGCCCATTTCCCAAAGGATGAGTTCGCCCTTCGTCGCTTTGACGGCACGCCCCTTTACGAGCATCCCGACCCCCGTCTGGGGGAGAACCAGCAGTGGGGCACCCACATGTTCGATTTTACCAAAGGCCAGGTGCGCTCATTTCTTTTGAGCAGCGCCATGTACTGGCTGAAAGAGTTCCACATGGACGGCCTGCGCGTGGACGCGGTGAGCTTCATGCTCTATCTGGACTATTGCCGTGACGGTCAAGGCATCCCCACGAATAAATACGGCGGCAATGAAAATCTGGAGGCCATCGCCTTTTTGCAGAAGCTAAACGAGCTTTGCTTCAGGGAGTGTCCAGGGATAATGATGATCGCCGAGGAAGCCACCGCCTACCCCATGGTGACGCGGCCAAAATATATCGGCGGACTGGGCTTCAACTTCAAATGGAACATGGGCTGGATGAACGACACCCTCTCCTACATGAAGCTGGATCCAATCTACCGAAACTATCACCATGGCAAGCTGACTTTCTCCATGTTCTACGCATTCAGTGAAAACTATGTGCTGGCCCTCTCCCACGACGAGGTGGTCCACGGGAAGCATTCGCTTTTGGACAAAATGCCCGGGGATTATTGGCAGAAGTTTGCCGGTCTTCGCGCCCTTTACGGCTATCAGATGAGCCACCCCGGCAAGAAGATGCTGTTCATGGGTGGTGAATTCGGCCAGTTCATTGAGTGGAAGGAGTTGGACCAGCTCGATTGGTTTTTAACCATATATGAGCCCCATGCAAAAATGCAGCGCTATGTGCGAAGTCTCAACCATCTCTACAGGGAAACCCCCTGTTTTTGGCGAAAAGACGCAGGCTGGGACGGCTTTCGCTGGCTCAATGCCAACGATAACGGAAACTCCGTCATATCCTTCATGCGGATGGACGGAAAAGGTGCGGCGGTTGTCTGCGTGCATAATTTCACTCCCCAGTATCTGCCCGCATACCGCATTCCTCTGCCCTTTGACGGCAGTATCGCACCACTTCTTTGCAGCGATGCTCAGGAGTTTGGCGGCTCCGGCAAGGGCGATGGGCTGCCCCTTTCGGCGGAGGACACTCCCTTTGCTGGCCTTGACTATTCCGTTCAAATTGAGCTGGCGCCCCTTGCCAGCATGTTTTTCACATATGACATGATATTGCCCCCAAAGGCTGCAAAGCCCGCGGTCAAAATCACCGAAGATACTGATGCAGAGCCAACAGAAGCTAGTAAAGAAATAACGAAACTGTGAGGTGTGGACATGGCTGTAAAGAAAAGATGCATAGCAATGTTGCTGGCGGGAGGGCAGGGAAGTCGCCTTGGGATACTTACGCTGCGCACCGCTAAACCCGCCGTTCCCTTTGGAGGGAAGTATCGTCTTATCGACTTTCCTCTTTCCAACTGTTCAAACTCCGGAATAGACACCGTGGGCGTTTTAACCCAGTATCTTCCCCTGGAGCTGAACACATACATCGGCTCCGGCAGAACCTGGGACCTGGACAAGTCAAACGGGGGGGTATTCATACTGCCGCCATACCAAAACCAGAAGAAAAGCCAGTGGTATAAGGGCACAGCCAATGCCATATATCAAAATATTGCCTTCATTGAGCAGTACAACCCCGACAATGTGCTGATACTTGGCGGCGACCATATATACAAAATGAACTATGCCAAGATGCTCTCACAGCACATATCCACCAACGCGGACGCCACAACAGCAGCGCTGCTGGTGCCCTGGGAGGAGGCTTCCCGCTTTGGCATCATCAACACGGACGAATCCGGCGCCATAACCCAGTTTGAGGAAAAGCCGAAAAGCCCCAGGAGCAATAAGGCTTCCATGGGCATATACATCTTCAAATGGGATGTTTTAAAGCAATATCTGGAGGATGACGAGGCCAAGGCCGACTCCCAAAACGACTTTGGCGGCGACATACTCCCCCAGATGCTTAATGACGGCAAGCGGATGTTCACATACGAGTTTAGCGACTACTGGAAGGACGTGGGAACCATCGACGCCCTTTGGGAGGCCAACATGGACTTGCTTGAAACCCCGCCCCGCTTCGACCTTTACGATGACGAGTGGCGAATATATTCGCGAAACCCCGGCTTTCCGCCCCACTATGTGGGAAAAAGTGCTTCCCTGGAAAAGTCCATCATCACCGAGGGCAGCGAGATATATGGCCTTGTGAACCAGAGCGTGATCTTCGCCGGCGTAATCGCCAAGGAAGGCTCAAAAATATACGACAGCGTGATAATGCCAAATGCGGTCATCGGTGAAAACTGCCTTTTGCGAAAGGTTATAGTCAGCGAAGGGGCCGTCATCGGCAAGAACTGCAACATTGGCGGCGATGACAGGGTAACGGTAATCGGCAAAAACGTCACCGTTCCGGGCGGCACAAAGATATCCGGCGGCATGCAGATCAGCCAGGACTATTTTCATAAGGTTTAAGGGGGGTGCAGCTATGAACAACGCTTTTGGCATAATCTACACTGGCGACAGCCTGCCCGAAATGGGCGAACTGACCCGCTCCAGATCAATCTCTGCGCTGCCGATAGGGGGCAGGTACCGCATTATTGATCTGCTTCTTTCAAACCTTGTGAACGCCGGCATAGGCAATGTGGGCGTCATGTGCCAGCGCAACTACCATTCATTGATGGACCATCTGGGTGACGGCCGCGAATGGGACCTTTCCCGAAAGAGAGACGGCCTTTTCATGCTGCCGCCCTTCGTTTCCAGCGAAAACCACGGCGATTATTCCGGAATTTTGGACGGCCTGAATGCCAACATCAACTATCTGCGCAGGTCGCCGCAAAAATATGTCATACTCGTCGGCTCCTCCACATTATACAACATCGATTTCCATGAGGTTTTGGCATATCACAGGGAGCGAAATGCGGATGTCACCATTCTTTGCTGCCGGCAAAAGGGCGTCTCCCCCATACCCGAAAGCCAGGTTTATCTGGACTTGGACGACGACGGGCGTGTGATGGATGTGGAGGTAAACCCAAAGATGCCCCACTACCCCACCACGATGATCGGCACAATGGTCATCGAGAAGGATCTGCTTTTGTACATGATCGACTATGCCCTTTCCCATAACCGCACGGACCTTATCCGAGATGTGCTTCAGAGCAATCTGGGCGATTACCGCATATACGCCTACGAGCATACAGGCTATGTCAGGACAATACTGAGCGCCACAGACTTTTTCGAGGCCAATATAGACCTTCTGAACGGCGATATACGCCGCGAACTTTTGATGGGCCCCAGGCCCATTCGCACAAAGGTCAAAGATGAGGTTCCCGCGAAATACCTGACAGAGGCCCATGCCTCCAACGCCCTGCTGGCCGATGGCTGCGTCATTTCCGGCTCCATTGAAAACTCAGTTCTGTTCAGGGGCGTAAAGGTGGGCCTTGGCGCCATTATACGCAACAGCATAATAATGCAGGGCTGTAGCATCGGCGAGGGCTGTGAGCTGGAAAACGTAATCCTGGATAAAAACGTGTATGTAAAAGCGGGGCAGCGCCTTATAGGCACAAGAAATTATCCGCTGATTGTCAAAAAGAACATGATGATATAGGTCCTTTAATATGTTATATGAGACTATAAAATGTGGACGAAAGGAGAGGTGAACCAATGAAGATACTCTTTGCCGCTAGCGAGTGCGTTCCCTTCGCAAAAACCGGCGGCCTGGCCGATGTGATCGGCGCTCTGCCGCAGGCACTGGCCGAGCATAAAGCCGAGGTCTGCGTCGTTTTGCCCCTGTACAAGAAATTCGCCGGCGAATATGCCCATAAGCTTAAGCATCTGCTGCATTTTTATGTGAACCTTGGCTGGCGCCGCCAATACTGCGGCATTGAGCTGCTGGAGCAGGACGGCATAAAATACTATTTCCTGGACAATGAATTCTACTTCGGCCGCGACACCATATATGGCAGCGGCGCTGAGGAAGCGGAGCGCTTTGCCTTCTTTTGCCGTGCGGTTCTGGAAGCCCTCCCCCAAATTGACTTTATCCCCGATGTTCTCCACTGCCATGATTGGCAGACAGGCATGATCCCCGTGCTGCTAAAAACCCAGTATAATTCGCTGGACCTTTACAAGAACATAAAGGTTCTTTACACCATCCACAACCTGCAATACCAGGGGATTTTCGCCATCAACCAGATTGAGGACCTTTTGGCCCTTGGAAGCTGGATATACTCCGACGGCGGGCTGGAGTTCTACGGCGGATGCAACTTCATGAAGGGCGCATTACTCTACAGCGACGCCATAACCACCGTCAGCCCCAACTATTCCAGCGAAATCCAAACGCCATATTACGGAGAAAGGCTGGACGGCCTGATCCGTTCGCGAAGCGAGGATCTCCATGGCATAATCAACGGCATAGACGTGGAGCTTTATAATCCCCTCACCGACAGGAACCTGGTTCACAACTACGGCGAAGCCACCTTCGAAAAAAAGAAGGAGAACAAAGTGGCGCTCCAAAAGGAGCTGGGCCTGGAGGCAGACCCCGACATACCGATGATATCCATGATAACTCGCCTTTCAAGTCAGAAGGGGCTTGATCTGGTGGAGTACGCTCTGGCGCCAATAATGGAGCAAAACGTTCAACTGGTGGTGCTGGGCATGGGTGATGAAAAGTTCACTAATCTCTTCCGTTGGGCCGCCTGGTTGTATTTGGGCAAGCTTTCCGCCCGCATCGAGATGAATTTCCCCCTGGCAAACCGCATCTACGCCGGGAGCGATCTGTTCCTGATGCCCTCCCAGTTTGAGCCGTGCGGCCTTTCCCAGATGATTGCCATGCGCTATGGCACAGTGCCCATAGTCCGGGAAACGGGCGGCCTAAAGGACACCGTTATCCCCTACAACGAAGCGGATGACTCCGGCACCGGCTTCACATTCTACAGCTATAATGCAGACGATATGCTCAGAACTCTCAGCTATGCAGTTAATCTTTACCGCAACCAGCCGGAGAAATTCGTCGGCATTGCAAAACGAGGCATGAAGGGAGATTATAGCTGGAGCGTCTCCGCGAAGGATTACATGGCCATATACGAAAAGCTTACAGTATAACCAAAGGCAAAAAATAAAACAGCGTGGAAGCCCGCGCTGTTTTTTTATTTTCTGCTTTTCCCTTTTGCGAATCGCGCTACGGAAAAACCATTCCCAAAACTTTACCAATGGCTTCGCTTATGGCAATGTCTGCCCTTTTGTCCGCAATGGTGGGCGCTTTGTTAATTAACACCAGCTTATCTCCACGATAGTAATCAATCATCCCCGCAGCGGGATACACACTGAGGGACGTTCCGCCAACAATCAGCATATCCGCCCTGCGGATGCAGCTTAACGCACATTTGACTGTCGTATCGCGAAGCGGCTCTCCATAGAGCACCACATCAGGCTTCACCACGCCACGGCAATCTTCGCACAGCGGCACGCCACGCGCCTTCTGCACATGGGCAAGCCCGTGAAATTTCCCGCATTCCATGCAATTGTTGCGGTAAACACTCCCGTGCAGTTCCAAAACATTATTGCTGCCCGCCGCCTGATGAAGCCCATCAATGTTCTGGGTTATCACAGCCTTCAGCTTCCCTGCCGCCTCCAACTTCGCCAGCGCCATGTGGGCCTTATTGGGCTTTGCGGAGGGAAATAGCATTTTTTCCTTGTAGAACGAATAAAACTCCTCCGTTTTGCTTATGAAAAAATCATGGCTCAATATGACTTCTGGCAGGTGTGCATACTTTTGATGGTACAGGCCATCGACGCTGCGAAAGTCCGGAATGCCGCTCTCGGTCGATACGCCCGCGCCCCCAAAGAAGACTATATTATCGCTTTCACCGATCATCCGCCTGAGTTTTTCTAGCTTCTCCTGTTTTTCCACCAGATTCCCTCCTCCGTTTTCATTTTTCCTTTATGGGAAACAGAAGATCAAGCTGCATTCCCTCCGGCTCCGTGTAACCGCGGCCCTGCCGCCCTTCAACATCCCTTTGATATATTATACCCCTTGACGCGGCGCCAAAGTCAACCCCCGCCCCGCCGCTGCGCGCATTTTAATGCCAAGGATGTCAAAAAGGATATCTAAGCGTTTTACACTGAAGAAGGGCCGACAGCTCAACGCCGCCAGCCCCACATTCAAGAAGGATTTTTTCATTGCACTAATTATCACTGTGCCCTCGCCGCTGCTGGATGCTCCCTTTCGTTGCTTGTTCAAACCGGCCTTCCGCAAGCAACTCTATTATAAGTATAGCATTTCTCATAAGATGATACGGATCCTTCACCGGTAGCGCTATCGTTTGATTCATCGGGCGCCCTGACCTGTCAAGTATCTGAATCCATTCTCCTATCTCACGGTTAGGGTTGGGAAAGCTTTTGAACGCATACTCCTCTATTTTCAGATACCACTTCAAGAACTCGTCCTTCCCGGTTTCGCAATAAGCGCAAAGGCTTGAAAAAAGCGCCTCGGAATGAACCCACCAAAGCTTGCTGTCCCATGTCATATCGATAAGCTTGGCGAACGGGCCGTCCATGGTGTCGCCCTTGGGTCTGCCGCCCCCGATATCGCAATACCTGTAAATGCCACCCATTTCGGCATCCCAGCCAACCTTCAGACTGGATAATATGATTTGGTTAATTACATCCAAAGCATCCGGCGGCAGGCCTGGCGTATCCTTCAGCATCCACATACATTCTACGGCGTGTCCGGGCGCTACATGTCTGAGAAGCATACTATCGTTGCCTGCGCCGCAGCCGCCCTCGCTCAGTATGATCTCGCGAACAAGGCCGCTTTGGGGGCAATAGAACAAATCAAGCACTTGCTTTGTGTAGGTAAGCGCATCCCTGCGCAGGCGGCCGCATATTGAGTCGTCAACATTATCCATAGCGTATGCCAACACATTTGCAGTGTTGCATAATATCATCGGGCGGCTATGCGTATCGTGGCCCTCAGGCAGAGAGTATGGTTCTGTGCGCATAATGCCCGCGCTTAACATTTCACAAGTGCGCTTATACAGATTGTGGGCGCGGTGTATATAGTCAGTCCGTCCAAATACCCTTCCATACTCTGCAAGGCCCATTGTTACAAAGCAATCCACAAAAAAGCTCGTATGATGTCCGCCGCCCGGCGCTTGCTCCTTTTTAGCGCCTTCTCTGTCAAGCAAAAACGCGCACACGCCGTCCTCCGGCTCCAGCACTGCGCTTGCAAGCAGGAAATCAGCCGTTTTGTCCGCCCAATCCCGATAGCTTTCATGCATTTGAGGGATCAATCCCTTCCCGCCCATCTCATACATGCGGGATAAAACCCATAGCATACGGCCTTGGGACCATACGTATTTATCGGTGCTAAGCAGTTGCTGGCCGTTATTGGAAACGCAGGTGAATACTCCGCCGTGTTCATAGTCCAGCAGCTTTTGCCAAAAGCGCAACAGATCGTCACATAGCCATGTCCTATAGAAGTTAAGTCTTTCGTTTCTCCAATTATTATCCATCTTTCATCCTTTTATCGCACAGGGACAGACCGCTTTTTCTTCTCTTTCCGCCTATTCCGCGCTTACATTGCTCAGGAATCTTCCATAAGCGGCCTCATATGTCATTTGCAGCTGCTCCAGATCCATCGCTTCGCACTGCTTCACATATGAATCCCATTGCGAATCTATGTCGAGCTCCCTGGTTATGAACTTTGCTTCCATCTGGGAGACATACTTTTTCAGATCGCCCAGTGAGATGGAATTCTCCTTCTCCTCTGCAGTCATAATAACGCTCGGCGTTGGGTTATGGGTAAAGGGCAAAGCGTGCACGACTATCTGAGCATAGGTTATCGAATTCAGATAATTGTTTTCTTCATCCGATACATAAGCTATGAAGCTTTCTTCCGTCGCATGTGCGTTCATCGGAATGCCCACGCCATATCCCATTGTCAGCGTCGATCTGTATGCATGGTAAACACCATGGGTGCCATCCGCCAAAATAAATGCATGGGCGCCATTGTCCAGCACAACCCAGTTGTTTGGGCCATAGTTCATGCTGAGCATACCTTCCTTTGTGTACATCCAGTCAAGTAGGCGCATTGCCGCTTCGGGATGTTTGCTGGCGGTTGTGATTACGCTATGGCCGGGTGTGAAGCCGCCGTTGTTAAAGTCAAGGGGTTCGCTGTACATGTCCGATACGAGGGGCGTAAGCATCTCGCAATCGTGTATATCTTCCTCTGTGACCATCAATGCGGAGTTGGAAGAAAAGCTTGCGTATCTCCCTGCTGCGGCTTTAGCTTTGAAGTCGGTTGAGGATTGGCTGAATGAGTCGATATCGACAAGACCTTCCTCCCAGAATATATTCATGTACTTAAGATATTGCTTAAAACTTTCAGTGGTGGGAGCAAAAATTACATCGTTGTACCCCGTTCAATTTCAAAGGTATCGGTCAAAATGCCAAAGGCTCCAAGTATGCTTGAACGTATGGATGATAAATCCCCCGCGCTGCTGCTATATCCAAGAACCAGCTCGTCGTTTTCGCCGTTGCCGTTAAGATCTCCACCTTCTTTGAACGACCTTAGCAACTTTAGGTACTCGTCAATCGTCGTGGGCATTGTCTTCCCAACCTTCTCCATCCACACGCTATTTACAAACAGATGTCTGATGGTCGGCATACAGAAGGTATTCGCAATATAGCCTGATGAATAGGAGTATCCATTTTCACATAGCTGCATCGCATAAATGCCGGGATAATCGCTGTAAGCATGGAAGATGTTTGGAGCATAGTCCTTATAATCCTCAAACCTTACGATAAGCTCTTGCTGCACGCCGTAGCGTATTACTTCATCTCCTGTAAAGCTGCCGCCCAAGAAGAGATCCGGCAAATCTCCCGAAGCAAATGCCAATGTCTTTCTTTCGCTGAACGACTCTACCGGCGGTGTGTTGAACTCAAAGAGTATATTGGTCTTTTCGGTAAGCCATATGAACAAATCCATATCCTTCCAATCAATATGCAAAGCCCCTTTAGGACCCATGATCTTTAGCGTAATTGGATCGTTTACAATAGGCCAAGTATCCTTGTTAATGGAGTATCCCAGATCGGGAGCCTCCGTGGCGGGCTGGGAGGTAAGTGCCGGCTGAGACGCGGGCGGTGTGGCCGTCGATGCCGCCGGGGCTTCAAGCGCCTGCGGTTCAGCCGCGCTCAGGACAGCAATGTATAAGACCGAACCGTAACCGAGTGTTCGCCATAAGCTCGACGCCGTAAACATCGTTCTAAACCAGCGCGAGGATTGCATAAATGGTATGAGCTTAATTCCCATAAGCCTCCCAAGCATTATGTTCACAATGCCGCTGCTCTGGTTTAAGAGCAGAAACATCATGCTCACCATAACAGTAACCGATATAAAGTAGGGCATATATGTGATTGTTTGCATAAATTTCTTAAAATGACTGCTGCGCAGTTCATTTAGAAGCAATGCGAAAATAATCTGCGGGGAATACCGATTAAAATCTGCAGAACGCTCAGCGCTAATGTGTTCACCATCACATCCTTGAAATAGTAGGACTTCCAAAAGCGACTAAAATGCGTAAGGCCAACCCAGGTGCTTCCCCATAAGCCTTTCGTGACGGAGTAATTCTTAAACGCAATCTGTATCCCGTACATCGGCGCATAGTTGAACACGGCAATCAGCACAACGGCCGGCATAAGAAATATTTAAAGCTGGTAATTCCTTTTAATATCAAGCAGTAGTTTGTTGTTGTTTTTCAGCATATAAATGCAATTCCTTTCTGCAAAAGGTGGGGCCTTTGGGCTATATAAGCACCTCTGCACCGGTTTTGAAGGCCTTTTCTATGGCCGCGATTACCTGCACGGGCAGCGAAAGCTCTTCATAGCTCTGCGGTATTTCAGCTCTTTCAAGCATATCCACAAACTTTGCCACTTCATTATCGTACAGGTTTTCAAGGGTTATAGCCCGGGGATAAACCTCTTCTTTTCCGTATATTACGCAAAAAGACTGCTTGCTGCGATTGGTAAAGTGAAGCGTCACATCATAATCCGAATACCGGCATATTGCCACTATGGTGCCTTTTTTCTCCGTGGCAACAACACTCTTTATATCCCGGCCAAATATCTCGATACACATCTCCACCAAGTGCGGAGAGTAAAAGAAAAAGCCGTCATATGTACTGTCCGCCTGAACCGAGAAGTTAAGCGATCCGCTCAAAAGCTCGCCTTTTTTCATCAGCGCTTTTGCCGCATCTTTTTGCTTTTGCACAGAGTCCAGGTGTTTGCATCCAGAGCCGCCGATTATCAGGCACTTGCTTTCCCGCGCAGCCTTAATAAGTTCGAAAGCCTCGTTTACATCGCTAGTAAATGGCTTGTCGATAAAAAGAGGAACCCCCTGCTTTATAAATGGCATCGCATATTCGAGGTGCTCCGAGCCTTTTCTTGAGGTAATCATCACAGCGTCCACCTTGCCCGCAAACTCTGAAGGGTTTATGTCAACGCATCCATCATCAGCCGCTTCAATAACCTTTCGCGTTGCTTCCTCATCCGGCCCGTACACGCAGCACACTCTCGCACCGGCGCCGTATTGCGCCTTTAGAATCTTTGTAAAGGCCAGAGCATGGGAGTTTTCGGTACCAATGATCCCGATTCTATACAGCTTGTTCATCTTATTGGCCCCTTTCCGCTTTGTTTATTTAATTATCGGGTTTTGCCGGTGGCATTCCTCGATAACCGCTATCTGTTGATATAGCTTTCGAGATTTACTAGTTGCTAGACGGGAGCTTTCTTGCCGTTGCCATAGTTTAATCACTCTCCCCTGCCCTGTTCATTCACTCACTCACGTGTTTAGTTACTTTACCTCTATCCGGTCAGCCAGGACAAGGGGAATGGTCACGCTGGCGCCCATTACGGTGGTATAGGTGTGGAGGCCGTAAGATATCCCGTAAATGGTAACTTTATCATCTTCAAGGATGCGCGAATCTAATAGACCGGGGTCATACGCCACATAAATTACATCGTTATACTTTCCTGAGGTGGACATGCGGACGGCGTTTATTGTATCACCTTCCTGCACCTGCAATACATAACCTGTAAACTTTACTTTTTCGCCCTCGTAGTCATCCGGGTTGCGTGCCAAGTCCTTATATTTGATACCAGTTTCATACCCCTTAGCTTCCTCGGCAAGGCGCTTTTCCTCTGCCTTTCGGGCTTCCTCGGCCGCTTTCTTTTCCTCGGCTTCCTTCGCGGCCCTGGCTGCTGCTTCAGCCTTTTCCCGCTCTTCCTCTGCCTTGATTCTGTCTGCTTCTGCTCTGGCTGCGGCCGCAGCCCTTTCATCTTTGCCCATCTTTACAAAATCGGCCGTTTCTTCTTTGTATGCGTCATACTCCTGCTGCAATTTATACCTGCCTGTATTTGCTGCGTCGAGCTTTTCTTCAAGCTCTTTGTTGCTTTCCTGAATCGATTCGCGGTCCTCAAGAAGCGCCGCATACTCTGCTTGCAGAGCCAGATACTCCGCCGAAACCTTATCGCGCTCGGTTTGCAGAGTGGAGAGCTGCTTTTGCAAGCCCTCTTTGTCTGCGGCAAAGGCGTCTCTTGCTTCTACCACGGCGGCATATTCGGCTTCGGGAATGGTGCTTGCGCAGGCGCTCATTAGCATTGCAAGCACCAGCACAATGGCGAGCGTCGGTTTCTTAAGCATGGCTTCCTCCTTAGCTTGATTTATATATCGTTTCTTTACCTACTTCAGGCTGGCTCATTAAACTGCGGTAAATGCGGCTTGGTGCAAGCTCCCCGTTTATCAATACAATGACTATGCTATAGGTTTCTTCATACTTGCAGCTTATGACAATCTCACATCTTCCGACTTTACCATTTTCTAGATAGAAAATGGTTCCAAAGATATCGGGAGGATAGTCCTGTTTTAGCTTGGCGGGATCAAGCACCAAAAACGGAGGCTCACTATAGCGGTGCTCTATTCGCGCGTGATAAGGGTATTTAGGCATTTTCCCAGTTGGAGTTAGTGTGTTTAAGGCAAGGTTGCACGTGCGCCATCTTCTGGTATCATAATACGGCTCGAAAGCCAGCAGCTCAGACTCAAACAGCGTGGCGGGCAATTCTTCACACAAGGCTTGGGTCTTTTTCAGGGCGGCGTTTACCTGCGAAATATCGCTTAATAGAAGCTCTTGGTTTTGCTCGCTGAATAAATAACTATAAATATAGCCGTCGCAAGTTTCGTGCTGTATTATCGGCATATTGCTCAGATCAAACTTCACATTAAAACCGTTAGGATTGGGCAAGTTCCCGAAATATGTTTGAAGATAGATAACCGTTTTGTCGTAGTCATCTCTTACAGCACTGTATTTTTTACTGGGCACAAGAGGCAAGAGGATTTCGGGAAGGGTCGTGATTTGTGAAAGAATCTCTCTAAGAAAATCTACATTGTTTTTGGTATAAAGGGGCCCCTCATAGTGCGGTGTTCCCGCGCTCCCATTCCAAAACGAACTCGACATTTGGAAATCGTCCAACATATTAAACGCATAGTTATCTATCATGCGGGCCTGGCTCTTTTCCGTCTTGCCCTCAAGCTTGCTCATAAGCTGTGCATATGTCCTCTCGATAAAAGCGTTTAAAAGATCTTCCCCTTCTTTTGGGAGAGAGTTAAGCTTCTCGCTCACATATAGGGGCTCCATGTCCTGCTCTCTCATCATAAGTAGGGTATCATAAATAAAGTGCAACCTCGAGAAGAAGGTTTGGGCTTTAAGAGTGGTATGGAGCAGGCTTTCGCTGTCTGCTATCTGCTGCCGGTATGAAAGCGCTACGCCTTGAAAGAATCTGTCAAGCCCGCCTTTAGATGGCGCGGAAGGAGTTTTCGCTTTTGGCTGAGCAACATCCCTGTTGATTCGCTCATTTATGCGGTAGCATATTTGCTTTGCCGTGTTGCTCTCTGATACATCAAAATCAAATTTGTGCGAATCAGCTTTGTTTTTAAATTGTATGTAGATATAGGAGGTGGGCGCGTCCATAGTGACCTCGGCTCGTGCGATGTCTTTATAACGGAGCGTCAGCGTTTCCTTTTTCCAAAAACGCCAGCCGTATCTGGTTTCGACATGCATAAGTCTGTCGACCATAAAAAACTCATGCTTCCCGCACCTCAAGCCGTACACCAATGGACACGCTCCTTTCATATTTCACCGCTGATATTGCGGTAGTAGTTTAATGCTTCGGACATAAAATCGCAGGACACGCCGAAGTGTTCAGCCAGTTCCCATGTGTCGGCCATACCATTACTGACAGCATCAACGAGCTTGTCCGGAGGAACAAGCCGGCGGTATGCCCAGCGGCTGGCGGTCTGTTCGTGCTTAGATCTTATGTCAAACTTAGAATAAATGTTATAAAAGGCTCCGGTCATGCAGTGCCCCAGTTCGTGGGCGATGATTTCACGCAGTTTCATGACCGTTTCGATTTTAGCGGCGTCTATGGCGATCCAACCCTCGGGGAAGGCCATTGAAATGGAATCGCGAAAGGGAACATCACAGATTTCTACACCTTGCTCTTCGGCAAATATCTCCAGGTCGAGCAAAGTCATACTGCTATTTGCCCTTCTTCTTTTCCTGCGCCTTCTTAAAGTTGTAAAAATCTATGATGTCTTTTTTTGCTTCGTCGCTCAGGTCGCTCATTTCGCCGTAAAGAGCAAAGGCGATGTCTTTTAATTGCTCATCAAGGGGGTCAGCACCTGACTCTTGCGCATCTCTACCCATGAGGTAATCGACAGACACATTGAAGAAGTCTGCAATTTTGCCGATTGTTCCCAAGTCCGGCTCGCGCTGTTCTGTTTCCCACATAGAGACGGCGGAGGTAGAAACTCCCATAAGTCTAGCAAACTCTGCTTGCGTTAAACGCCGCATATTGCGTAAGTTTTTTATCTTTTCAGCTAACATATGTTCGGTCTCCTATGAAATATATGGTATCACTATGCGTGAAATTTTGCAATATAAAACTTCTCACTATTCGTGTATTTGGGTATTGACAAGCAACACATATAGTGATAATATATACACACAAAGTGAAAGGGGGGGGTGAAAATGAAAGATAAAATCAAAGACTTACGCACTAAATCCAACATAACACAACAAGAACTTGCACTTAGGCTTGGCTACTCCTCGTCAGCAATCGTTTCCATGTGGGAAACCGGGGAGCGCAAGCCGCCGAGCGACAAGCTGCCTGAGCTGGCGCGGATTCTCGGCTGCGAGATCGGCGACCTGTTCGCAGATGCAGGGTAAGGGGGTGAAGTAGTGGATGTTCGAGAGTTCTATCGGAAACTTCGGGGTCATTGTGCGCCCAGAGTTATGGCTCATAATCCGGATGCAAATGGCGGCTGTAAGTTTTGTTGCTTCCGCATGTATTGCTGGACAGCTACCTGCGACAGGGACGATCTCATAATTGAAGAAGCCATAGCGCTTTTAGACAACCCACAGGATCGAACGGATTTAATAGATGATGACATCATACGCTATCTTTCGGTACGCGGCTTGGCTGAAACCGAAGACGGGGACAGATTGCGGAAGCTCCTGGCATTGCGTGACATTTCCACCTCGTCTCGCCAAAATCGCGTATTGAGCACAGGCAATGAGCCAGTCAAACCAAATGCAAGCGGGGTACGCGGGGGCGGTGCTGGCAACTGTGATTGTCACGCAAATTTTCAAGGGCGTGGCATTTATTGAGAAAATCCCCACCAGGATATTCAGCTACTTCGTGGCGCTGGCCGTGCTGCTGGCCGCCACATTCTTCGGCGGTAATTGGTCACTGGCCAACGCCGCCCTGTGCCTGCTGAATGCCGTCGTGGTTTCTTTGGCGGCAAATGGGGGCTATGACGGTGCCGTGGCGCTGGCATCGGGGTTGAAACAATAATTTTATTCGCCAAACCCTGCGCCTGTTGGTTCCTCCTAACTCTGGGCCGCCTGAAAGGGCGGCTCTATTTTCTTATTGTGCGGCGATCGAAGCGGCGGTGTATGGGTTGAAGGGGTAGAAACACCCCTCGCAGACCCACATAAAAATAATATACAATACAGTTTACTATTTATTTCATGGAGTATTATTATTTGGACAAAATAAGTATTGCAACAATGCTAAATAAGGAGTATACTTATTGTGAAGTAAGCCAAATGGCTAATTCGAGGGTACGAGCTGGATGGATATTGAGTACGAAAGCGAAAAAGTGAAAAAGCACTTTGACGATCTTAAACTTTTGGAGCGGAAAATAGGAAGGGATGCTACGAGGTATATAGCAAAGCGCGTGAATGCATTTCGGGCGACCCCTAATTTTCAGAAGTATTTAGACACTGGATTTGGAAGGCCTCATCCATTAAGTGGCAATTTAAGAGGCGACTACGCTGTAGATGTTGCTGGCGGTATGCGTTTGCTAATAAGGCCAATACTAACAACTGACCAAGCAGACTTATTGAGCTGCGTTAAAATTATTATTTTAGGGGTGTATGATTATCATGACCGCAACAAACCCAAAAAAATTATACCGTGAATTCATCATCCATCCCGGAGAAATGCTGAAGGAAGCCTTGGAGAATCATAACATGACCCAATCGGAGCTTTCCAAAAGGATGGGTGTATCTCCGGCATATGTGAATGATGTTATTAATGGGAAAAAGGATATTTCAGCTGTATTTGCAACGAAGCTGGGCTATGTTTTTGATAATATAGACGCGGAATTCTGGATAAAGCTTCAAGCAATATATGATATGGATTTGAAAAAACTAAATGAGTACGAGGGGGTATCGGAAGGCGAGGGAGAAATAGTCAAAAAATTAAAGCCTATTGTTAGAGACTTGAAAGCATTAAGAATCCTATCGGAATCTGATGACATTAAAAACACTGTGATTGAATTAAGAAAGTTATTCAAGCTTAGCAACTTAGAGCTGATTCCCCAAATGATGGTAGCTGGGCAATGGAGGAAGTCGACAAGACACGAAACGGACATATATGTTCTATATGCATGGATTTGCATGTGTCGCGCTCTTTCTGAGATACATGGCTCTGCGAATAAGCTTGACATCAATAAATTGAAAGCAAGGATTCCAGACATTAAGTCGTGCATGTTCATGGAAGTAAACAAGATGAAGGTCGAACTGGAAAAGATATTTTATGAATGCGGCATAATTTTTCGTATTGTTAAACACTACAAAGGTGCGCCTGTTCATGGATATATTGAAACCAAGATAGATGGATCTTTAATGATGACAATAACGTTACGCTATGCATATGCAGATGTCTTTTGGTTTTCTCTTTTCCATGAAATCGGACATTTGATTAATGGTGACTATGTTAGCGATACTCATTTTATTGATTTTGAAAAAGCAGGAGGCCAGATGGAATGCGCAGCTGATAAATATGCAGCGAATACTCTGATTGATCCAGCATTGTATTCGGAGTTTATAGCAAAAGAGGACTTTTCCTCTATTGCAATTGAAGAATTCGCTAAGAGATGCGGCGTGAGAGACTTTTGTGTAATTGGAAGATTGCAAAAAGATGACAAGATTCCGTGGAATAGACAGAAGTTGCGCTATAAATGGGGATAACAAAAGAAAAGGATAGAATATTTGAATTTTGTCCACCGACCGCCTCTGGGCGGTCTTTTTTCGCGTTGAAGTGTTACATATGCGCCCACAGTACAATTGGCACTGATCGTATAACTTATGACATTTATAGCGCGTAGCTACATTCGTTGGCACAGCGTTGGCACATTTTTATTAACACGTACGGACAATTAAAAACAAAACAGCCTGCAAATATCGCTATTTACAGGCATTTTTTCATGGTCTGGGTGAGAGGACTTGAACCTCCGGCCTCTTGACCCCCAGTCAAGCACGCTACCAAGCTGCGCCACACCCAGATATTTGTTCTTTCGGGACCGCACGGCTAACCGCGCAAATGGTATGTTACCACTTCTTTGCGCGTTTGTCAACAATAAAACATCATTATGGTGCAAAAACATCCAGGTTCATTGGGGTGGCTTCAGGGCTCCATGAAAAAGGCAAAAGCGAGCGCACCGTCATTATAACGCTTCGTTTTTAATGGGTTCACAGGGCTTTCACGACCGCCTTCGCTAAAGTTTAAAAATCAAAAGCCGCATTCCAGGCACTTTCGATATTCAACTCCGTTGATGGCAAGTGGATTTGAGCCTTTGCAAAGCTCGTTGCAACGGTGGCAGTCATATGGCCTTTACTATCAGCTCAACAAGTCTTTCAGGCAGCCGGCTAACGCGCCTTTAATTGCTCCAGATTTGACAGGTGCTTTTTGCATAGCGGGTTTACGCCTTGCAGTTAAGCAACGCCTCAAGCTGAATAAACCTCAGCGTCCGCTCATGCTCGTCCTCCTGAAATTTTTACCAAAAAATCGGCCGAAAGAGTGCGCAACCCTCCCGGCCAATATCCGATTGATTATCTGATCTTTGCAAGCAACGAGTCGATCTCCGCCAACAAAGCATCCAGTGTTTCCCTTTCCTCGAATAAATCCTTGCCCATTATGGACTTATCAGAGAGCAGCGGTGCGAATGCCTTCTCCGGCTCAACGCCATTTAGGGCATCCTGGCCGCATTTCACGAGGACATCATGAATGGGGTCCTCGGACAGCTCATATTCAGCTCCGTTTACGTCCTTGCCGCAGGAATAGCACAGAACTCCGGCCACGCTCTTTAGGATGCAAGCAAGCTGCTCCTTTGCGATGCCCTTTTCCTTGGCCTCCCAGTAGGTCTCCATGAGCCTGGGGTGAATCTTTGTGGAGCAGCCTATGGCGATGCGCATGGGATCGTCGGGGATGTTGGGGTTGTTAAGGCGCACAAATGTATCAGCCGCAAACTCCTCTATGCTGATCTTCTCCGGCTTTTCAATAACACCCTGCACAACAGCAATGATGTCCTTTATTATGCCCACAATCTTATCATCCTGCATGGCCCTGTATATGCCGTACTCGCCGCGATAGCCCTCAAGCACACCTATCCCCGCTATTGTTGTATGGCTCATATTCAAAATCCGCAGCTTCATGTCCTCATACTTTTTGACGTCTTCAAAATCCTTGCACATGAACACGCCCTCGGCCTTTTCAAACTGGGGCCTTCCGGCGGGGAAACAGTCCTCGATGCACCAATAGCGGTTCTTTTCAGTCACCACCACGGGGGATGAAAGGTCCGCCGCTTTAAGATCTTCGAAAACCTTTGCATCCGGCGAAACGGCAATCCTGTCCACCATTGTGTTTGGAAAGCCAACTTGGCTGCGGTCGGCGATGTAGGCCTCAAAGCCCTTGGGTGCAAATCCCTTTTCCTCCCATGCCTTGGCGATGGTGCGCACAACCGCCGCTGTGAAGAAGCCGTTTTTGGAGAAATTGGTGCTGCTTACCATGGAGAACTTAAGCCCGGCAATGAACCGCTCCCGCAGGAAGTATGTCCACTTGGCAGGGTCGCTGTTTACAGTGCCGTTTTCGATGTCGTCGATTACGCGCTGAGAGAAAGGCTCTGCGTAGTCGCCGTCAAAGTAGCGCATTCCATATACGCTTTCCGGCGCGTTGATTGTGGCGTATGTCACCTTCTCATCCCGCGCATAGTCCAGCAATCTTGCCCAGGGAAGGCTGGTGATGTTGGAGTCAAGAAAAAGTGCCGTCTTGAAGGCGCCCTGTATCTTAAGCGTTTCCTCTCCCTTTTTATCGCCATATATGACATGGGTGCAGAGGAAATCATTTGCCACAAGGCCGTTGTAATAGCCCTGCGAGAACGACTCCACGCCGCAGATCATGCCCGCATCGCCACCTTCATCCATGATATCCTGAAGTATATCTCCAAAATGGCCATAGCCCATCCTACCGGGAGAGAAGCATATGGCTGTGACCGGCGTCTTTTCCCTGTCATACTTTGGAAGCAGGCAGTTGTCCTTTCCCTCCCAGAACGCATTATCAGCGATGAGGGCGCTCGTTAACATTTTCTCCATTGATCTTCCACCTTTCTCATATACATAATGTTCTCATTTTTCCACACATTACTACTTTAAACGAATTCCCAAAAAGATTCAAGGCCGTTAGCCCTTGTTGGCAGGCTTTCTGCGAATTTATGCGGGTTTAAACGCATGACTTTTCCAGCGCATAATAAAAGCGGGCTCTCCACAGGTCTGCCCTGCGGAAAACCCGCTTTTTAAAGTTATGTTTTAGGCAATGACGCTGGCCACGACGCCCGCGCCGACTGTCCTGCCGCCCTCGCGGATCGCGAAGCGCAGACCTTCTTCGATGGCGATGGGGGTGATCAGCTTGATCTCCATCTGAACGTTGTCTCCGGGCATTACCATCTCCACGCCTTCGGGCAGCTGGATGTTGCCGGTAACGTCCGTTGTCCGGAAGTAGAACTGGGGCCTGTAGCCGTTGAAGAACGGGGTGTGGCGGCCGCCTTCTTCCTTCGTCAAAACGTATACTTCGCCGTTAAAGTGGGTGTGG
>JBNRMR010000060.1:0-5166 GCA_050309705.1 Christensenellales bacterium
GGTATATGTCGTTGAGAATCGAAGTGACCATGACCGCCCACAGCGCATGGGGACCTGCATTTCCGGACAAAGCGATGGTTTCCTTTGGCTTACGGTCAGCCACATATGTGCCGCTGCCATCGCGGGAGAGGAGATAGCCCTCCCCCACCAGTTCCGAAATTGCGCGTTCCAGCGTCGCACGGGCCACGCCGTACTTTTCCGCCAGAATGTTTCGGTTGGAAAGGACTTCTCCCGCCTTCATCTGCACCAGATCCTCCAGCAGCCGATCCTTCACCTGGTGATATTTTAGTCGCCTTTCCGTCATCGCTCAGTCCTCCTGCAAGCAAACACTCCGCTACCATTCACCGGTTTTAGTGGAGGAACGAATTTGTAGATTTTCGCTAAAACGAACGCCCGCCCCGGTAAGCCGCTCAATCACCTGGCCATGGGCAAGGCCCGAAGCCCCCCGGGAGGCGGGAATGACCGTTTCGCATTCGTTGTCGTCCATGAACCTGGTCATTTCCATCAGCCTATCCTCATCCTCGGGCGGAATCTGCAAAAAGCCATGCTTGTCGGCATGGATGAGAGTGCCCGGCGCGACCTTCACACCGAACACCTCCACCGGGCAATTCCACCGCACCGGCGCCACATACGCATGGCCCACGCAGAGTCTGCGCGCCAGCGCCTTAAAGCCCGCGTTGGTCATCTCGTCCACATCCCGTATGGCGCCATCGGTGATGGTGCCCACGCAACCCAGCGCCCTGTGGGCATTGCTGTTGACTTCTCCCCAGAAACTTCCCGCCACCCTGGGCTTGTCCAAGTCCTGCACCACCACGATTTTAGGCCCCGGAACGGATGCCAAATACTCCCGGTACTCCTGCCAGGCACTGGCTTTATCCCGGGCATGGGCAGGGTTGGCTGGCTCAATCACCACCGTTACCGCCCGGCCGATCATCGGCCCCATCTGTGGCATGAAATCACGCGTTTCCTCTTCATTCCACCAGCCCCCCAACCGATCCCTCTTGGTGTAAGCCTCCCAACCATTATATACGGTGGGTGTGTTGACCCTCTTCAGCTTTAGCATATCCTCGTACCGAATAGCCATTTTGTCACCTCAAATCTTTCATAGTCAAAGGTACTCCTGCAATATTAGCCCTGATCGGGGCATTCGCAGCGCATACCCATTTACATTCCTCCAGTGTCAGCCGAGGGGGGACAGCCTTTCGAATATCGTGTCCAGCAGCCTGCGTCCCTCAGGCGTGATCTCGCCCATGGGCGCGCGGCGCGCCCTCGTCCACCTTTCCGCTTCGGTCAAAAGGCGTAACCAACGCCGGAAAAATTCCGCCTTGAATTGGTTTCATGCAGACTTGCCTCCTTTTTTTCTTGCAATTCCTCTGCATAATATCACACAACCTGTCTAAAGTAAATAGACATCTTGCGCTAGAGTTTGATTTCATCCGCAATTTATTAAGCTTTTCTCATTAGATGCACATCATCTTTTGTGCCAGGCAGTCATCAGCAACTCTAATATTGAGCAGCGCAGACTGAACATTGCCACAATAGAAAGCTTGAGGGTTGTTTATAGATATTATATGAAAAAGGCAAACGGACAACGTTAGGTGAGCGCTTCCACCGAATGATAAGCGGTATGGTCACGAGTAAATGTTGCTTATTGATCAAATCGAAGTTGTCGTGGCGAGAAGACACTTCATTTATAAACTTCGTGAGGATGTACCGGGAGCAGTATGCCGCGCTGCCTGCGGCGGTTGGAGCGAACGAAGCGGCTGTTCGCGGCGGGCTTATGCAGAAAAAGCTGGAGTATTTCGAGGCGCAGCTGTCCGACATCGTGGACGGATACAGGGAGTCTTTGCTGAAAGCCTTGCCAGATTTATATGCGCAAAAGGCGAACGGTTTTGCGCTGTCAGTAAAGCGGGCGCTGTCGGACGAACTCAGGCGGGGGGCTTATGGGAAATCTGCCTGCGGATAGTGCGAATAAAGAAAGAGGATGAATAGGCGATGAACGGCAAAAAGGCCGCCCTTCCGGGACGGCTCATTTATTTCTGGAAAAATTACTGCTGGACAGCTGATTATCATCCGCGCTGAATTTCGTGTTGCATGGCGTGTTGCATGGCGTGCTGAAACGGGGCAAAGCACTTGGTATTTTTGCAAAACATATTGGCTAAACGCAAAGCGCCAACGTTCAGTTTTCGGCGATACACAAGCATTATTCCCGATAATAGCAAAAGACAGCCATTTATCACTGACTGTCCATTTGGTGCGAGAAACAGGACTTGAACCTGCATGAAATTGCTTTCACACGGACCTGAACCGTGCGCGTCTGCCAATTCCGCCATTCTCGCAAAATCGCCGCCCCGTAAGGGCCGCTAAAATAATATACCACTTCGAACCAAAAAAGTCAACACATATTTCAAACTTTTGTTGCACCTTAAGCTTTTAATGCCCTTCCGTCACCAAAAGCCGCTCCGCAAAACGCGAAGCGGCTTCAAGCAGTCTTGTATTTATTTTATCAGCTGAATCTGGCAGTATTGAGCTTGATGCCCGGGCCCATCGTCGCCGAAACGACCACGGAGCGCAGGTAAGTGCCCTTTGCCGCTGCCGGCTTTGCCTTGACCACAGCGTCCATCAGAACGCGCATATTCTCCGACAGCTTCTCAACGCCGAAGCTTGCCTTGCCGATGGGAACGTGGGCAATGGCTGTACGATCCACCCGGTACTCCACCTTACCGGCCTTGATGTCGCCTATTGCCTTTTCAAGGTCCATGGTGACTGTCCCAGAGCGGGGGTTGGGCATGAGGCCCTTCGGCCCCAAAACGCGGCCCAGGCGGCCTATGGCGCCCATCATGTCCGGCGTGGCGACGATCACGTCATAATCGAACCAGCTTTCCTGCTGGATCTTGGCGATCATCTCCTCAGCGCCAACAAAATCGGCGCCGGCTGCCTCCGCCTCACGCGCCTTGTCGCCCTTGGCAATGGCCAGCACGCGGACAACCTTTCCTGTTCCATGGGGCAGAACCACAGTGCCCCTGACCTGTTGGTCAGCATGGCGAGGGTCGATGCCCAGGCGCAAAGAAAGCTCTATGGTTTCGTCAAACTTCGCCTTAGCGGTCTTAATGACCAGATCCAAAGCCTCGTCAATGTCATACGCTTTTGTGGAGTCTATAAGCTTTCTGGACTCCAGATATTTCTTGCCGTGCTTCATCCCTTCGACCTCCTATTCCTCTACCAGAACGCCCATGGAACGGGCGGTGCCCTTAACCATGCTCATGGCGCTGTCAATGTTTGCCGCAGTAAGATCGGGCATCTTCTGTTCGGCGATGGCGCGGACCTGCTCCTTTGTGAGGGTCGCAACCTTTTCCTTGTTAGGAACGCCGCTTCCGCTTTGAATGCCGAGGGTTTTCTTGATCAAAACCGGCACAGGCGGGGTCTTGGTGATGAATGTGAAGGAACGATCCTGATAGACCGTGATGACCACGGGCAGAATAAGGCCCGCATCCTTCTGGGTGCGTTCGTTAAACTCCTTGCAAAAGCCAGGGATATTAATTCCGTGCTGAGCAAGGGCCGGGCCGATCGGCGGCTGGGGAGTCGCCTTGCCGGCTACAACCTGCAGCTTTACGATGCCGGTTATCTTTTTTGCCATAATCTTTTACCTCCTATTTTGCGCCCCCGGCCTATTCTTCATCAGATTTTGCCGGGAACGTGCGTGGTGTTTGCAGCGGAGCGCTGCCCCCACTGTTGATATTTTTCCGATGCGGAATCTTGCGGCAGTATCTACATCTTGGATATCTGGCTGAATTCCATCTCCACCCGTATCTCCCTGCCGAACATAGAAACCTCCACAGCTGCCTTCTGGCTGCCGTAGTCCAGCTCCAATATGACGCCATTGAAGTTTTCCATGGGGCCGTCGGTGATCATCACCATGTCGCCCACTTCAAAGCCGTAACGAAGCTGCGGTGCGCCGGTCACGCCCATGTTGTCGATCTCCGCCTCTGTGAGGGGGATCGGCTTGGATTCGGGGCCAACAAAGCCCGTCACTCCTCGGGTGTTTCTCACCACATACCATGCCTGGTTGGTCATCACCATTTTCACCATCACATAGCCGGGGAACACCTTTCTTTGAACGATGTGCTTTTTGCCGTCCTTTTTCACCTCGACGACATCCTCCACGGGAACCTTCACCTCAAGGATAACGTCCTGCATATTGCGGTTTTCAACTGTTTTTTCAAGGTTGGCTTTCACCTTGTTTTCATAGCCGGAATAGGTATGGACCACATACCACTCCGCCTCGCCGATATGATCGGACATATTGCTTTCTCCTCTCCCAATCTGTCGTGAAGTGCGCTTTTACTGTGTCTTGATTATAGTGACAGTATGAGATCAAGAAGCCGTCCGAACACGGAGTCAAGCGCAAAAAGAATGACGGCCATTACTGTGATGAACACCACAACCACCAGGCTGTAAGAGCCAATCTCTTTTCTGTTGGGCCATGTCACCTTTTTCAGTTCCGCTATAACTTCCTTCACGAAAGCAATAGGCGATTTTCTGGGCTTCTTGGCCTTTTTGACATCCTTCTTTTCTTGCTTTAAATCCTTCGTCTTTGCTTTGCCGTCTTGCTTTTTATCAATGTTTGCCATATCGCACCGCCTAACGTGTTTCTCTGTGGGCCGTGTGTTTTTTGCAGAAGCGGCAGTACTTGCTGAACTCTATACGGTCGGGCTTGTTCTTGCGGTTCTTCATGGTGTTGTAGTTGCGCTGCTTGCAGTCCTGGCATGCAAGGGTCACCTTAACGCGCATTATGTGCACCTCCATTGATGCGGCCACATCCGCCGGCGGAAAGCCCTAAGGCCCTCGGCCGGCGAAAGCAGTCCGGATTTTAAAGTTATGTTTTAGGCAATGACGCTGGCCACGACGCCCGCGCCGACTGTCCTGCCGCCCTCGCGGATTGCGAAGCGCAGACCTTCTTCGATGGCGATGGGGGTGATCAGCTTGATCTCCATCTGAACGTTGTCTCCGGGCATTACCATCTCCACGCCTTCGGGCATCTGGATGTTGCCGGTAACGTCCGTTGTCCGGAAGTAGAACTGGGGCCTGTAGCCGTTGAAGAACGGGGTGTGGCGGCCGCCTTCTTCCTTCGTCAAAACGTATACTTCGCCGTTAAAGTGGGTGTGG
>JBNRMR010000061.1:0-13815 GCA_050309705.1 Christensenellales bacterium
CCCCAGACCCCCTCCCGCAAAGCGGCTCAGCCTTGACAGCATGTAAGGGAATCGTATACAGTATGATAGGAGGAAAAGGGGTGGTGTGCAAAAGTGGAAAATGAAAGAGACTTGGTTCTGCAGGCGAGAGAACTTTTGGAGGATGTGACGCCACTAAAAAGCGATTGCGGCGACATCTGCGGCGCTGCCTGCTGCCAAGAGCCGGAGGACGACAGCATAACGGGCATGGCGCTCTTTCCGGGCGAGGAACAATTATATTTCGCGAAAACCGATTGGTATAAGATATATTATGACTCCAAGGGGAAAAACCCAGTGCTTGTTTGTAAGGGCGAATGTCCCAGGGAGCAAAGGCCTTTGGCCTGCAGAATATTCCCGTTGACGCCCTACGTCAAGAAGGGCAAGCTATCGGTGAGGATGGACGCGAGGGCCTTTGATATGTGTCCGCTCTACAGGCACGGCAAAAAGGGTCTGAGCGATCAGTTTGTCAAAGCCGTGGAGGAGGCCGCAGAGGTTTTATGGCGGAGCGCCAGGCTCAGGGCATTTATGGAGGAGACGTCCAGGCAGATTGACGCGCAGAGTGATGCGCTAAAGTTGTTTGCGGAGATTTCCGGCAATAAGCGCCCGAGAAACACTTGACTCCTCGCCGGAATATGCTATATAATAAAATAAATTCCTTGAGGATGAGGAGTAGGTTTTGGCTACCCAAAGAGAGAACGCCCCACCGGCTGAAAGGGTGTTTGGGAAAAGCGATGCCGAAGGTCGCATCTAAGAAGGCGCTGTGAGGGCTGTTTTATGCCTTAGTGGCGCACGGGTCGGCTCCGTTATGGCTTAGAGGCTTCACTTTTGCGCATATAAAGCGAAGCAAATATAGGTGGCACCGCGGTTTTTCGCCCTATTCAGGCGAGAGGCCGCTTTTTTATTGCAGACTTGCCTTTTGCTTTTTTGCTTTCAGGTCTACTCGTCCGGCGGCAGGCCCGCCCACCCACGAGCATTGGGCCCGCTAATGCGAACCCAAATGCTCGCCCTAAAAGCTTTGCAAAAGCAAGGAACAGAGGAATACAGGAGGTTTAACATATGGAACAGAGCGAATTTACGATGGGCAAGACCTACGAGCCCCAGGGTTCGGAACAAAGGCTTTACCAGCAATGGGAAAGCTCAGGCGCTTTTGAGGGCAATGCGGAGGAAGGCAAAAAGCCATTCTGCATAGTGATGCCCCCGCCCAATATCACCGGCCAGCTCCACATAGGCCACGCCCTTGATATCACAATGCAGGATATATTGACACGCTTCCACAGGATGCTGGGCGATGCCACTCTTTGGCTGCCTGGAACGGACCACGCCTCAATCGCCACGGAGGTGAAGATCGTGGAGGCCATGGCGCAGGAGGGTCTGACCAAGAAGGATATCGGCCGTGAAAAGTTCCTTGAAAGGGCCTGGAAATGGAAGGAGCAATACGGCGGAACCATAGTTAAGCAGGCCAGAAGAATAGGCGCGTCATGCGATTGGTCAAAAGAAAGGTTCACCATGGACGAGGGCTGCTCCAGGGCGGTGGCGGAGGTCTTCGTGAGGCTTTATAACGACGGGCTGATATACAGAGGGGACAGGATAATCAACTGGTGTCCAGACTGTCAGACCGCCCTTTCAGACGCTGAGGTGGAATATGAGGAGCAGGCCTCCTACCTGTACCACATCCATTACCCCATGCCCGATGGCGGCAAGGGCGTGATTGTGGCCACAACAAGGCCGGAAACCATGCTGGGGGACACCGGCGTGGCAGTGAACCCGAAGGACGCAAGATATCAACGGCTTATCGGCAAGACATTGTTGCTGCCGCTGAGGAACCGTGAGATCCCCGTGGTGGCCGACGACTATGTGGATAAGGAGTTTGGAACAGGCGCCGTTAAGATGACCCCCGCCCATGATCCCAACGACTTTGACGTGGCCATGCGCCACGGCCTTGCAATAGACAGGGTGATGAACGACGACGGCACAATGACCGATGCCTGTGGAAAGTACGCTGGCATGAAGGGGCTGGAGTGCAGAGCCGCCGTTGTTGAAGATCTCAAGGCTTTGGGGCTGTTGGTGAAGGTTGAAAATTACGACCATAACGTGGGCACATGCTACCGCTGCAGCGAAACAGTGGAGCCGCTGGTTTCTTTGCAATGGTTTGTGAAGATGCTCCCCCTTGCCGGGCCGGCCATCAAAGCCGTGCGTGAAGGCGATATAGGCTTCGTGCCTAAGCGCTTTGAAAAGCAATATTTCCACTGGATGGAAAACACCCGAGATTGGTGCATATCCCGCCAGCTTTGGTGGGGCCATAGGATCCCCGTATGGTATTGCGATGACTGCGGCCAGGTGATCGTGGCGGCGGAAGCACCGCAAAGCTGCACCAAGTGCGGCTGCGAAAGCCTGCGCCAGGACGAGGACGTGCTGGACACATGGTTCTCATCGGCTCTTTGGCCCTTCTCAACGCTGGGCTGGCCGGAAAACACGAAAGAGCTGGAGTTTTTCTACCCCACGTCTGTGCTGGTGACGGGCTACGACATAATCACATTCTGGGTTTCAAGGATGATATTCTCCGGCCTTAAATACATGGGCGAGCGGCCCTTTGACGATGTGCTGGTCCACGGCCTTGTGCGGGATGCTCTGGGCAGGAAGATGAGCAAATCTCTCAACAATGGAATCGACCCGCTGGAGGCCTCCGACAAGTTCGGCGCGGACGCGCTGCGCTTCTCGCTGATATTCGGCGTGGCCCCGGGCAATGATATGCGCCTGAGCGACGAAAAGATGGAGTCCGCAAGGAATTTTGCCAACAAGCTTTGGAATGCGTCCCGCTTTTCGATAATGAACCTTAAGGGTGAGGAAAACCCGGAAAAACTTTCAATGGCAGACAAGTGGATTTTGACCCGCTGCGCAGATGTGACAAAAGAAGTGACGGATTATCTGGACGAATATGACCTGGGCCTTGCCGCTCAAAAGCTGTATGACTTCATCTGGACTGAGCTTTGCGACTGGTATTTGGAGCTTTCAAAGGCCGCCATGTACGGCGGAGACGAAAAAGCCGCCGCCGCCGCCAGGTGGACTCTGCGCCGGGCGCTCACCTGTGTTCTTAAGCTGATGCACCCCTTCATGCCCTTCATCACAGAGGAGATATACGGCTATCTGGAGCCGGAAAAGGGCTTCATAATGCTGTCTGACTGGCCCAAGGCAGGCGATTTCCTCCGCTTCGAGAGCGACGCACAGGATATGCAGGGGATAATGGACATAATCAGGAGCGTTCGCGCGGTGCGGGCTGAAAGGAATGTACCCCCCTCCAGAAAGGCGAGGATTTTGCTGCTGGCGGGCGCGGGCTTCAACAAGGAGGCCGTGCGTGAGGGCGCCCAGTACTTCGAGAGGCTGGCCAGCGCCGCTTCGGTGGAGATAATCGACGAAAGGGCCCAGGCGCCGAAGAACGCCGTTTCCGCCATCTGTGCCGCCGGGGAGGCCTTCATGCCCCTGGAGGAGCTTTTGGACATGGAAAAGGAGATCGAGCGGCTGGAAAAGGAGCTTAAAAATGTGGAGGGCGAGATTTCAAGGGCGCAAGGCAAGCTGAACAATCAGGGCTTTGTGGCCAAGGCCCCTGCAAGCGTGGTGGAGGCCGAACAGGAAAAGCTTAAGAAGAATATCACACTTAAGGATGCTTTGCTTGAAAAGCTTTCCGCTCTCAGATAGCTTTCCATACTATAATAAAAACAAAAGGCTGCGGTTTATGCGCGGCCTTTTTTCATTCAAATGCGAGATGCGTTCCACAGCTTCGCCCATATTGAGAAGCCTTTTCTTGATAACGTCGGAAAGAGGGTGCTGTCTAAGGCCATTTGTCGGCAGCCAGAAGACCCGCTTCACAGCATACTGTGTGATTTCTTGCAGCTAAATGCCACCAACCACGGCGTAGCAAGAGGCATCCTTGGGATTTTTGGCCATAAGAACATGACCTTATTAATTGTTATAGCCGTCGCGCGAATGCGGGAGTAGCCGCTGTTGTTTCGAAAGCTGCAATCCACCATCATGCTCATGGCTGTGGAGGTAGTCTAAAAAGATACAGACATAGTAAGCTGCGCAGAAAATATAAGAAAATTGCGGGTGGTCGGGCGCAGGTATGGAAGGTGGCCACAAACATGGTGGGTTGGTTTAGCAATTTGCGAAGAAAATTGCGGGTGGTCGGGCGAAGGTATGGAAGGCCGACCACAAACATGATATAATAAAGAAAATACTATCCGGAAAAAGGAGACGAGTCAATGGGTTACATGGATTTTATCAAAGCAAACTTTGAAAATGCCGAAAAATACGGCGTATACCCCAAGTCTGTGAACAAGAAGGGCGGTTCCACAGTGTTCATGGCCAATGTTGACGGCAAGGATTATCTGGTCTGCGCCGGCGAGAACTTAGGCTTTGAGGGCAAGAGCGAGGGCGGCGCTTTGCTGGCGGAGCTAAACCATTTTAACGCAAAGGCCCTTCGCAAGGCGTTCCCGTTCACGGCCCCCACATCAGCGCTGACAAAGCCGGCCTCCTTCGGCGTGGGCGACCGCCTGGGCATCGCAGGCCCCGGCCACATCCGCGTGTTCGAGGAATATGACGCAGTGCCGGTACTGGCGCAGCAGTCAATCCGTGAGCTGGATCTGACCGAGAGAAACTATGAGCAAGTGCTGGACAGCTCCTCCTTCGCGGTATTCCGCGAGGGCTATAAGCATGGCTTTGGCGCGGACGGAGACCATCTGAAGAAGGCTTCCGATGTGGAATACGCTCTGGGCCTGGGCTTCACGATGATCACTCTGGACTGCTCCGAACATATCCAGGGCGGAGTGGACGCCCTGACTTTGGCGGAAGTCGAAGCAAAATATGTGGCAGACAAGGAGACTGAGGAGCGCTACCTTGGTAAAAAGTTTGACCTGGGTGAGAGCGTTGTGCTTGAGTTCACAAAGGAAGAACTGATGCGCATTCAGCTCATATACGGCAAGGCCATTGACTTTGCAACGGAAATATATGAAAAATACTTCGCGGGAGGGAAGACCCAGGCGGATTTCGAGGTCAGCATAGACGAAACCGCCACTCCCACCACGCCCCTTCAGCATTTCTTCGTGGCAAATGAGCTTATCAGGAGGGGAGTCAAGCCTGCCACAGTTGCGCCCAGGTTCTGCGGCGAGTTCCAAAAGGGCGTTGACTATATCGGAGATCTGGAGCAGTTTGATGCTGAGATGGAGGTTCACGCAGTCATTGCCAGACATTTTGGCTATAAGATAAGCGTCCACTCCGGCTCGGACAAGTTCAGCGTGTTCCCCTCCGTGGGCAAGCACACAAAGGGCATTTTCCATGTGAAGACCGCCGGCACCAACTGGCTTGAAGCCATGAGGGTTGTCGCCATGGCGGATCCGGCGCTTTACAGGGAAGTTCACAAGTTTGCCCTTGCAAATTTCAGCGAGGCGACGAAGTATTACCATGTGACGACCGATCTTTCGAAGATCGCAGACATCGATACCCTGGCTGACGAAAAGCTGCCCGAGTACTTTAACGAAAACAACGCAAGGCAGCTTATCCACATCACATATGGCTTGATCCTCAGCAAGAAGGACGAAGGCGGAAACTATGTCTACCGCGACAGGCTCTACAAGCTGTGGAAGGAACAGGAGGCGCTCTACTCCGACGCTCTTTACAGCCATATCGGCAGGCATCTGGAGCTGCTGGGCGCGAAGAAGCGCTAGACTCACAACCGCATATAAAAACCCCGCCTCTCTGGGCGGGCTTTTTTATAATAATTACAAAGAATATGAAAGCGGGAAAGGCGGTGGGATTCCTTTCAAAAGGCTGCTCCAAAGAGAAAACTAAAAATAATTTGAAACATTCCCAAAGTGTGATATAATGACTTTAGCTATTTTTGAAGAAAATTGCGGGTCGGCGGACGCTGGAAAAAAGCTGCCGATAAATGTGATTGGGAATACAGACGAAGGACATGCGCAAAGGAGAGCTAACAGATGAATTGCATGCGGCTTAAAGATAAAGTTGTGGTTGTGACCGGCGGCGGCCAAGGCTTGGGCGAAGCGCTGTGCGAACGCCTTTCAAGGGAGGGCGCAAAGCTGGTGATCGCCGACATAAACATAGACCAGGCAAGGGTGGTCAGCGAGAGGCTGGGCAACGCCATAGCCGTGAAGGTGGATGTGACGGACTATGACCAGTGCGCAGAAATGGCCAAAGCCGCAGTGGAGACTTTTGGCAGGATCGATTGCCTGGTTTCAAATGCCGCCATTCTCATTTCAAGCCCGCTGGAGGAAATGACATATGGCCAGTTCAGCAAGGTTGTGGATGTGAACCTGAATGGGTACTTCAACTCCTGCAAGGCAGTGGTGCCCTATATGCGCAAGCAGGGCGGGGGAGTCATCTGCCAGATCAACTCAAAGTCCGGCAAGAAAGGCTCGGCAAAAAACTGCGCCTACGCCGCCAGCAAATTCGGCGGCATTGGCCTCACCCAGAGCCTTGCGCTGGAATTCGCCGAGGAAAACATCCGCGTTAACTCTGTCTGCCCTGGCAACATGCTGGATTCGCCCCTTTGGGTCAACAGCCTTTACGAGCAATACGCCAGGAACCAGAACACCACCAAGGAGAAAATCCGCGAAAAATACACCAATCAGGTGCCGATGAAGCGTGGCTGCTCATACGACGATGTGGGCAATGTCTGCGTGTTCCTTCTTTCCGATGAATCTTCCTATATGACCGGCCAGGCGATCAATGTCACCGGCGGTCAGCAGATGTAGCGCGGGGCGCATGGGATGGAGAATGTTCGAATGACTGTTCAGGATATCGGCATTAAGAGTAAGACCGCCGTCATAATCGGGGCGGGCAGGATCGGCAGGGGCTTTCTTGGGGAGGTATTCCACAAAGCCGAATACGACATAGTCTTCATAGATATCGACCGTGAGCTGGTGGATATGCTGAACAGCGCGGACAAATACACCATTTTTAAAACTGCAAAGGGAAAAACGGACACATATACCGTCAGCGGCTTTAGAGCGTTACACACATCCCAATATGGCGAAGTCTGCGATGTTTTAAGCAGGGAGGACGCCATCGCCGCAGTGGCGGTGCCGCTGGAATCGCTGCCGGATGTGGCGGAAAACACTTTTTCCATCGCCATTGCCAGGAGAGCCATGGAATGCGCATCGATACCGCTGGATGTTTTGGTCTGCGTGAACGCAATGAGCCCCGCCGGCAGGATGCGCGCACTTTTGGACTCGCTGCTGGGAGGCGGCGCTCTGGATTATATGCGAGGCAACATGGGCTTCATAGACACGATAGTCATGTCCATGTCGCCGGATATATCGCCGCAGGTCAAGGCCATTGATCCTCTGGGCGTTCAGAACAACGGCTATCCCATAATGCGGGTGGACTCAGCCGCTTTCAAGGGGCCCATCCCGGATTCGGACATGATAAGCCCTTGCTCCAACATGTATGCAGAGGAAAAGCGCAAGGTATACACCGTCAACATGTCCCACGCCGTTTTGGCCTATGTGGGCTCGGCGAAGGGCCATATATATGCGGTGAACGCCATATACGACCCGGAAGTCAAGCGGGTGGTTTTAGGCGCCCTTGAGGAAAGCAGCTACGGTCTTTGCAACAGCTTCGGCTTCGCCCCCGAGGACATGGAAAAATGGTGCGAGGAAGTGCTGGACATGCTGGACAACCCACTTTTGGAGGACAGCCTTGCGCGCCTGGGGGCCGATACCGCCAGAAAGCTTTCCGTTGGCGATAGGCTGGTGGGCCCGGCGCTCCTTTGCCTTAGGGCTGGGAAAATGCCCATTAATCTTATAAACGCCATTGCCCACGGCTATCTTTTCAACATATCGGATGACCCGGGAACTGAAAAGACGCAGGATATCGTCAGGCGCTACGGCATCGTGATGGCCCTGGAAATACTCTCCGGCCTTGATATCAAGCACCCTCTTCAAAATGCAGTTTTAGAGGCCTATTACAGCGCGAAGGACAAGATGGATGAAGCGGTAATATGATGATAAAAAGCAATGCCAAATGCTTTGAAAATAAAAACATGAAGAAAAAGGAGAATATAAAATGAAAACAAAAGCGGTAAGGCTTTATGGAAAGATGGATTTACGCCTGGAAGAGTTTGAACTGCCCAAAGTGCAAAGCGGCGAGATGATGGTGAAGATAATTTCGGACAGCCTGTGCATGTCCTCATATAAGGCGGCGGCTCAAGGCCCGGCTCACAAGCGGGTGCCAGACGATGTTGCCGAAAATCCCATAATGATGGGCCACGAGTTCTGCGGAACCATAACCGAAGTGGGGGATAAATGGAAGGACAGCTTCGCTGCGGGCGATAATATAACAATACAGCCGGCCATGAGCCACACCATGCGCGCCGCCGGTTATTCTTTCCCTTTCACGGGCGGCAACGCCACATATGCCATTATTCCCGAGGAATATATTGAGGCGGGGTGCATACTGAAATACGAGGGTGAAGCCTTCTTCTACGGCTCCCTTTCAGAGCCGGTGAGCTGCGTGATCGGCGCTTTTTACGCCCAGTACCACACCACCCAGGGCAGTTATGTCCACAAGATGGGCATTGTCGAGGGCGGAAACCTGGCAATATTGGCGGGAGCCGGCCCCATGGGCTTTGGCGCCATTGATTACGCCATAAACGGGCCTAAGCAGCCGGCGCTGCTGGTGGTCACGGACATCGACCAGGCAAGGCTTGAAAGAGCCGCTTCGATCTATACCGCAGAAGATGCAGCAAAAAGAGGCGTGAAGTTGGTCTACCTCAACACTGGAAACTGCGAAAACCCTGTTGAAAAGCTCCTTTCACACACCGATGGCAAGGGTTACGACGACGTTTTCTGCATGGCCCCTGTGAGAGCGGTGGTGGAGCAGAGCGATGCGATTTTGGGCCATGACGGCTGTCTGAACTTCTTTGCCGGCCCCACGGACACTAAGTTCTCCGCCATGATGAACTTCTACAATGTCCACTACGCCACCACCCATATCGTTGGCACAAGCGGCGGCAACACTGACGATATGAAGGAAGCCCTGGATCTCATGTCAAACGGCACCATGAACCCCGCGGGCATGATAACCCATGTGGGCGGCCTGAACAGCGCGGTGGAGGCCACCAAGAACCTGCCCAGCATCCCCGGCGGCAAGAAGCTGGTTTACACCCAGCTTGACATGCCCCTGACGGCCATCACCGACTTTGAAAAGCTGGGCGAAACCGACCCGCTCTTCGCTGGGCTGGCCGAAATCGTCAGCAAGAACAACAACCTTTGGTGCGCCAAGGCTGAGAAATATCTGCTTGAAAACGGCAAACCCATTTGACTTTTATATAAATAAAAAGGACAGCGGCGGTGCAATTCCGCCGCTTTTTAAGTCTTCGTTGTTGACAAAAACAAAAATGTTACATATAATCCTATTAACAGAATATTCTTGGCGATCACGATGGAAAGAGTAAGCAGTGGCCCATAAAGAGAGAGCGGTGCGAAAATGGCTGAGACGCCGCTTATGGAAGCGTTGCCCAAGTGCGTCCGTCCAGTCTCTGCGGATTTTTATCATTTGTGCTTTTTGTTTTCACATCGCACAGGATGGGTTTGCGGCGCTTGGCCCCGTTACGGCCCCGAAGTGAAACGAAAGAGTGGAACCGCGCTTGCCGCCTCTTGGGGCGTAGGCGCTTTTTTGTTTCAAAATTTCCATAGAGCAGCCGGAGGAAAAGAAATTTTATTAAGGAGATACTTCTATGAGCGTTATCAGGACCATTATCGAGCGCGACCCCGCCGCCCGAAATGCCCTTGAAGTCATATTGTTCTATCCCAGCGTTCACGCGCTTTTTTGGCATAGGGCGGCCCATGGTCTTTGGAAATGCCGCCTGCGCTTTCTTGCCAGGCTGATTTCCCAGATCGTGAGATTTTTCACCGGCATAGAGATCCACCCCGGGGCCACAATAGGTAAGAATCTGTTCATCGACCATGGCATGGGCGTGGTTATAGGCGAAACGACGCAGATCGGCGACAATGTGACCATATACCAGGGCGTCACTTTGGGCGGCACCGGCAAGGACAGCGGCAAACGCCACCCCACAATAGGCAATTGCGTGGTAATCGGCGCGGGGGCAAAGGTTTTGGGGCCCTTCAAAGTGGGCAACCACGCGAAGATAGGCGCGGGCTCGGTGGTGCTGAAGGAAGTCCCGCCTTACAGCACTGTGGTGGGCATTCCAGGCCGTGTGGTGGAAAGGCAGAAGCGCAGCCTGGAGGACATCGATCTTAACCAGGTGAACCTGCCCGATCCTGTCGCGCAGATGCTGAGAATGCTGGACTCAAGAACCCAGGAACTGGAAAGAGAACTGGAAATTTTGGCCAAGGAGCTTGAAGAAAAATGCGGCAGAATGAATCTGTCGGAATTCCAAAGAAAGGAGCCCGTTGAAAACTATGAGGATTTTCAATTCTAAGACACACCGTATGGAGGAGTTTGTGCCGATTAAGGAGGGCGAGGTCAAGATATACAATTGCGGCCCCACCGTGTACAACTATTTACATATAGGAAATGCCCGCGCATCGCTGATGTTCGACGCCTTTCGCAGATATCTCAAAGTAAAGGGCTATAAAGTCACATATGTTCAAAACATCACCGATATCGACGATAAAATGATAAACCGGGCCATAGAGGAAGGCATCACCGTGAAGGAACTGGCAGACAAGTTCATTGCGGCATTCTTCGAGGACGCCGATAAGTTAGGCATTCAAAGGGCTGATGTCCACCCGAAAGCCACGGAGCATATCGACGAAATAATCGATCTTATCAAGAGGCTTGAGGAAAAGGGCCTTGCCTATCAGAGCGAAGACGGCGTTTACTTCGACACCCATGCCTACGAAGGCTACGGCGCTTTCATTGGCCAGGATCTGGAGGACCTGGAGTCCGGCGCTCGTGTGGACGTTGATGAAAAGAAGAAGAACCCGGCAGATTTTGTGCTCTGGAAAGCGTGGAAGCCCGGCGAGCCATACTGGGAGAGCCCCTGGGGCAAGGGCAGGCCAGGCTGGCACATTGAGTGCTCGGCCATGAGCATGAAGTATCTTGGGGAGACTTTCGACATCCACAGCGGCGGGCAGGACCTGTGCTTCCCCCACCACGAAAACGAGACGGCTCAGTCCGAGGGCGCCACCGGGAAGACGTTCGTCAATTACTGGATGCACAATGGCTTCATAAACGTGAACAACGAGAAGATGTCCAAGTCAAAGGGGCAGGCGTTCTATGTGAGGGATATTTTGAAACAGTACAGGCCCGAATCGCTCAGGCTTTTCCTGCTTAGCTCCCACTACAGAAGCCCAATTAACTATTCAAACGATCTTCTTAATCAGGCGAAAAGCGCCCTTGAAAGGCTCTATAACGCCAAGGAGAACTATGAGTTCATCGAAAAGGCTGAGTCCAACTGCGAAATTACGCCGATGCAGAAGGAGTTCATGGAAAACATAGGCGATTATAGGCGGCGCTTTGACGAGTGCATGGATGATGACTTCAACACTGCCGGCGCCATTGGGGTCATGTTCGAACTGGTTCGCGATGCCAACGCGCTGGTGATTTCGGGCGCAAACGCTGCTGTGGCAAGGGCGGCAAAGGATGCACTTATGGAGTTGGCGGATATATTGGGGCTTTTGAGCGGCCAGGAGGGCGAGGAGATCGCTCCTGAGATAATGGAACTGGTGGAAAAGCGCCGACAGGCCCGCGCTGATAAGAACTGGGCTGAGGCCGACGCCGTTCGCGATAGTCTGAAAGAGCTTGGTTACGCAGTGGAGGATACTCCCCAGGGCGCAAAGGTTAAAAAATTATAGAAGATTTATTCATGAATATTTCAAAAAGTTTGATATAATATATATGCAGCTTTTTGTAGCATTGTGCGACAAATTATAAACAGATGATAGCTAGGAGGATTGTGCTTTGAGAAAGAGAATCGTTGCGCTTGCCGCATTGGCATTGATTTGCGCACTCGCTTTAACAGCATGCGCGCCCGATGTTTTTGGAGATTGGGTCGCCGAGGACGGAACCCGGTTCAGCTTTGGCACGAATCAGGTGACTATGAACGATGAAGCCTACTACTACTCAGCGAAGAACGGCGAGATCAAGATCCAGATGACGACGGATCTTTTTGGCTCGGAGACTTCATTCGTGGTGGATGGTACCTATGTGGTGAAGGGCAATACAATGACGCTCACCCTTGGAAAGAGCACTGTATATGACCTGACCAGATATTGATTTTTCATAATATCCTTTAATAATGCTCAGGAAAGGCTCCGCTGTTGACACGGGGCCCTTTTTTACAATATAATATATAAGGCAAGAGATTTAGAGAGCCGCAAACGGCCTGCAACGCAGGCTTGTTTGTGGTTTTTTGTTTTCCGACGCCTAAGGCAGGCATTCCAAAAGTAAAAAGTAAAGATGAAGGGTATGAGGGTGAGAGAATGTATGATGTGGCGATAATCGGCGCGGGGATATCGGGCGCCGCCTGCGCAAGATTGCTTTCCTTTCGGAGGCTAAAGGTGGCGCTGCTGGAAGCAAAGAGCGATGTTTCAATGGGCACATCCAAGGCGAACAGCGCCATTGTTCACGCGGGCTATGACGGAAAGCCAGGCACATTGATGGCCCGCTTCAATGTCATTGGAAACAGGCTGTACGATAGCTGGTGCGCCGATCTGGACGTGCCTTTGAACAGATGCGGAAGCCTTGTTCTGGCATTTGACGAACATCAGGAAAAGGAGCTGCAAAGGCTGCTTGCATCCGGCGCTGAAAACGGCGTGCCGGGGCTTGAGATAATAAGCGGCGAAAAAGTGCTTGAGATGGAGCCCCACATAAGTCCGAAGGTGAGATCGGCGCTTCTGGCAAGGACGGGGGGCATCACCTGCCCGTTTGAATTGACCATTGCATGCTGCGAAAACGCCAGGGAAAACGGCGTGGACATAGTGACGGACTTCAATGTTTCGGCCATTGAAAAGAGCGAATATTTCACCATCCAGGCCCAGGACGGCAGGGGGGTGAACGCAAAGTTCATAATAAACGCTGCGGGGGTATATGCCGATGACGTCGCCCGGATGATTGGTGACGATTCGTTTAACATAAAGCCTCGACAAGGAGAGTATATGGTGCTGGACAAGGCTGTGGGCCATATGGCGAAAATGGTTATTTTCCAAACTCCATCAAAGATGGGCAAGGGCATTTTGGTCAGCCCCACCGTTGACGGCAACATATTCGCCGGCCCCACCGCCAGTGACAGCAGTCTTAGGGACGACACCACCACAACCGCCGAGGGTATCGCCCAGCTTTCGAAGATGGCGAAGATAAGTATGCCGGAAATACCGATGAACAAAGTGATAACATCATTCACGGGCATCAGGGCAATTTCCGACACGGGGGATTTCGTCATAGGCCCATCCAAGGCGGACCCCTTTTTCATAAACTGCGCGGGAATAAGCTCGCCGGGGCTCACAGCAGCGCCCGCTTTTGCGGAACATATCGTGGAAATGCTGGAAAAGTCCGGACTTTCGATGGAGATGAAGGAAGATTATAACCCCAAAAGAAGCCGCATAAGGCGCTTTGCCGACATGAATGATGGAGAGCGCGGCGAAGCTATCGCGAAAAACCCCCTATATGGAAGGGTCATCTGCCGGTGTGAGACCATCACCGAGGCGGAAATTGTGGAGGCGGTAAGGAGAGGGGCCAGGTCTGTGGACGGTGTGAAGCTCCGCTGCAGGGCGGGGATGGGCCGCTGCCAGGGGGGATTTTGCTCGCCCAGGGTGATGG
>JBNRMR010000062.1:0-9417 GCA_050309705.1 Christensenellales bacterium
CCATCACCCAGGGCACCGATCTCCTTTACATGGACGATTTCAACTTTTTCTTCGGTGAACTGATGAAAACTAAAATTATAGATATGAGGGACTGACAATGGCAAATATTGGCATACTGGGGCACGGAGTCGTGGGATCAGGCGTGGCGGAGCTGCTTTTGCGCAACGGCGAGATTATCAGCGCACGCCTTGGTGAGGATGCAAGGCTCAAAAGGGTCTGCGACCTGCGAGACTTCGACGTTAAATATTCCTCCCTGTTCACAAAGAACCACAAGGATGTTACCCAGGGCAAGGATATCGACATCGTGGTGGAATGCATGGGCGGAGTCAAGCCCGCCTTCGAGTTCGTCAGCGACGCCCTCTCCCATGGCAAGCATGTCGTCACCTCCAACAAGGAGCTTATAGCCACCCGTGGCGCGGAGCTTTTAAAGCTGGCAGCCCAAAGCAACGTGAACCTGATGTATGAGGCGTCAGTGGGCGGCGGCATTCCCATAATCAACCCACTAAGACAGTGCCTTTGCGCCAACAACATCGAGCGAATTTCCGGCATTTTAAACGGCACCACCAATTACATCCTCACCAAAATGAGAGACGGGTACACCTCCTTTGAGGCTTCGCTTAAAGAGGCCATGGACCTGGGCTATGCCGAGGCTGATCCCTCCGCTGACATTAAGGGCTGGGACGCACGCCGCAAGATCTGCATTCTTTCCCATGTGGCCTTCGGCGCAGAGCTGGACGACAGCCTTATCATAAGCGAGGGCATTGAGGACATCACCCGGGAGGACATGCTCTATGCCAAGAAGCTGGGCGGCGCCATCAAGCTGCTGGCGGTGGCGGAAAAAAACGGCGGTGAGTATTACGCCCATGTGGCCCCAACAATAATCCCCTCCAGCCACATGATCGCCTCTGTGGAGGGGGTATTCAACGCCATTTTGGTCACCGGCGACATGGTTGGCGAGGTCATGTTCTACGGCCCGGGGGCGGGCTCTTTGCCCACAGCCAGCGCCGTCTGCGCCGACATAATGGACTGCATACGCCACAAAAGCGGCCTTAAGCGCTCGGACACCAAAGTGCTGAGCGTCAAAGCCGTGGACGCAGACCTTGCCAAGGCCAGGCTTTTCATCCGCATAAGCGGCGAATGGGGCGGGCTGGAGGAGCGTTATATCAAAAACCGCTTCCACGGCACAGAAATTATCCGCCTCTACGAAAAGCCGGACGAGTTCGCCTTTGTGACGGCTGAGGCAAGCTATGGCGAACTGAAGGCTTTGGTGGAGGATATCAACAAAAACGTGACGGTGCTTCAAAGCCTGCGCATTCTTTACTAGTTTTTGTGAAAACCAATCCAAGTGAAACGAAGGGAAACGCGATGAAAAAAACGCTTCAGATGGCAAAAAGGACGGCCTTTCTAATTTTATCACTTCTGATGGCGCTGGGCCTTTTCGGTTGCCAGAAACTTGAACCGATGCCGCCGGAGGAAATGCAAAGCCTTGCTTTGCAAGTGGTGGATCTTCTGTGCGAAGGCAAAATCAAAGAAGCATATGAGTCCACCACCCCCAGCCTGCAATATTCTCTGCGCTATGATAATTTCGAGATGATCTGGCTCGGCGGAGTTCGCTATTGCGGCAAGCTTCAGTCAAACCTGGGCGTTGTCTTGGGCCGCTGGGATAGTCCGGAGGTCTATGTGGTTGACGTGGGTGTGGATTTCACCGATATAGGAGCCATCGTGCGCTTTTTGTTCAACGAATATGGCGAGATGACAATGATCTCCGTGTCCACCCATGATTTTCGCGATGATACCCCCCTTCCGGAAGGCGTAAGCGAAAAGGACATAATCATAACCACGGAGGACGGGCTTGAGGTTCACGGAAAAATCACGCTCCCTGTCGGCGGTGACACCGGCGCCCCCGCAGCCGTGCTGATTCCCGGCTCCGGCGCAGTTGACATGGACTGCCCTTATGGCAACATTAAGATAATGCGCGACCTCGCCTACGGCCTTGCGCAGCAGGGTATCGCATCCATTCGTCTGAACAAGCGCACATATGAAACGACGCAGATATCATCGCTCACCTTCAGCTTTGACATCGAGTATATCAAGGATTATTCCGCCGCCTATCAACTGCTGGCCGCCGAACCCACTGTGGACTCCGGGAAAATTTTTCTCCTTGGCCATTCCCAGGCGGCGCTGGTCGTCCCGATGCTTGACGGCCAGGTGAGCAGCGCCGGTTTCGTGCTGATGGCCGGCACAAACAGATATCTTTGGGAGCTGGTTTACGACCAGAACATGCAATATCTGAACTTGAACCCCAACATCGAAAGCCTTAACGCCCTTAACTCCGAAAAAACAAAGGCCGAGAGACTGAAGAATCAGGCGGCGATGGAGGCCCAGCAGAACAGCCTTTATGGAGGCAACTCCTATTACTATTGGTATGATGTCCATAACAAGGTTGATCTTTCCCTGATCACAAAGCCGGTGATGATTCTGCGGGGCCAGGACGACTTCATGACCTATCAGGATGACTGGAATTCACTTCTTTCAGGCTACGAAAATGCGCAGCTAACCGCAAAGGAATATGAAGGCCTCAGCCATGTTTTCACCCCGTCTGCGGGCATGAGCGATGCTTCGGATTATTTTGTGGACGCTCATGTGAGCGATGAGGTCATAAGCGACATCGCCCGGTTCATACTTGAAAATTGATCCTCTCCTGCCGCTAAATGACCGGATGTGCTGAGGGTCGGCTGCGTGGACTATGCGGAGGATCTCAGCGGCGAAGGCAAGCCCCGTGGGATCATGTTCGCCCAGGCGCAGATACTTCAAAAGGCCGCAAATGAAAGCGGCTATTCTGAAAACCCCAATGTCCATGTGCAGGTGGAGTATGCCTGCCACGCGCAATACGATAGCCCGCCCGCCACAACTTACGCGTATATCCCGATCATAAGAGCATAAGCAAAAACGGCGAGGATTTTCTCCCCGCCGTTTTTTTATTGTGCGCTGATTTGCAAAAGATCACGGGGCGATCCTGATGCCCAGATCCGTCACCTGCGCCAAAGTGCCTTTGACCGCAGTGTGGTCGAAAACATTTCGCAGCACTATGGCAAAGTTGTGATGCTTACAGCTCATTGATATCTTGTAATCGCCCTCGGTCTTGCGCACCTTCGTGCCCGCCATGGCCTGGCGCTCATTGTTGTAGACCATGTATTCGGCGTCAAAGCTGTAGGAGGGCTCGAAAACGTGGAATTCCACATGCTGATCGAACTCGTAGGCGGCCTCAGTCTCGCTTGCGCCCATGGGTATCACGCTGTTTTCCCTGGCGAAAATGGGCAGGCTGAAATAATCATACTTTTCACTGTACCATTTGCCGCCCTGCAAGACCTCGTTGGTCAGAAGATGTGTCCACCTGCCCTCCGGCAAATAGTACCTACCTCTGCCCTCATCGTTCATTATTGGTGCCACAAGCAAATTCGAGCCCAGCATGTACTGGGTGTCGATATAGCGGCAGCTTAAGTCGCCGGGAAACTCCATCGCCATGGGCCGCATGACGGGAATGCCCGTCTTTGCGCATTTGCAGGCTTCGCTGAATATGTATGGCATCAAGCGGCATTTAAGCCGTGTGAAAAAGCGCAGGACATCGCTGGCCTCTTCATCAAAAAGCCACGGCACCCGGTAAGAGCTGGAACCGTGAAGCCTGCTGTGTGTGGACAAAAGCCCAAAGGCGCACCAGCGCTTGTATAGATCAGGAGTTGCGGTCTGTTCAAAGCCGCTTATGTCATGGCTCCAAAAGCCGAAGCCCGACGCCGCTAATGAAAGCCCCCCGCGCAATGTTTCCGCCATGGAGTAATACGTGGAGGAACTGTCGCCGCCCCAGTGAACGGGAAACTGCTGGCAGCCTGCCGTGGCGCTCCTGGCGAAAACGCAGGCATCGCCCTCCCCTCTCACCTCTTTTAATAGCTCGAACACGGCCTTATTGTAAAGATAAGAGTAATAGTTGTGCATTCTCTGCGGGTCTGCACCGCTGTGATAAACCACATCCGTGGGTATTCTCTCGCCGAAATCGGTCTTGAAACAATCAACGCCCATGGCCAGCAGTTCTCTCAGTTTGTCCGTGTACCACTTTTCAGCATCGGGGTTGGTGAAGTCCACCAAAGCCATGCCCGCCTGCCACATGTCCCACTGCCAGATGCTGCCATCCTTTTTCTTCAGCAGATATCCCTTTTCAATGCCCTCGTCGAACATGGGGGATTTCTGAGCGATATAGGGGTTGATCCAGCAGCAGACCTTCAGCCCCTTGCGCTTTATCCGCTCCAGCATCTCCTTGGGATCGGGGAAGTGGCGCTCGTCCCATGTGAAATTGCACCACTCATATTCCTTCATCCAAAAGCAATCGAAGTGGAAAACATGCAGCGGTATGTCCCTTTCCGTCATGCCGTCGATAAAGCCCATGACGGTGTCCTCGCTGTAATCGGTTGTGAAGGATGTGGTCAGCCAAAGGCCAAAGGACCAGGCGGGGGGAACTTCGGGCATTCCCGTCAGTTTGCAATAGCCGCTCACAGCTTCCTTCATGGCGTCCGCGCCAAAGATGATATAATCAAGGCATTCCCCTGGCACGCTGAACTGCGTCTTTGACACAGCCTCCTGGGCCACTTCATAGCTGACTTTGCCACTGTTGTTCACAAAAACGCCGTAACCGCCGCTGGTCACATGGAAGGGTATGCTTTTATACGCCATGTCCGAAGAAGTGCCGCCATCGCCGTTCCAGATATCAACGCTCTGGCCGTTTTTGACGAAAGGCGTGAACCTCTCGCCCAGGCCGTACACGCATTCACCGATGTCCAAAAGCAGTTGCTCCCGGAAGAAGGCGCCCTGAGGGGTGGTAATATAAGCAAGGCTTTTGGGCAAAGACTGAGTCATCGGCCTGCCTTTATAATAAAACTTGCAAGAATACTTTTCAAAATTGATTATCGCGCTGGTATCGCCGCTCTTTATCTCTATGCCGCCCTCCGCGGGCTTATACAGTACCGCTTGATTTTCCTGCTTAAGCTCGAAATGCGGGCCGTTGTCTATGCCGCCCTTGAAATGGTATGCCTTTATTCTAAGTGCGTCCTGCTGCGGCGCTGTGAACTCAATGGTGATCATCGGCGAATTAAGGGTCTGACCCCGGTGCTTTATCGGCGCTGTGGAGCAATAAAGGGTGATCTTCTCCGGCGTGATTTTCTTGTCTACCACCTGCTCAGGCGAAAATGCGCACGTTTCCGGCTTCATCATCCAGTGCCCATCGGTAAATTTCATCTGCTTTTCCTCCGTCATCTTATCCTGCCAATCCACTTTACATGAAGAAATACTACCAAAAAAACGGCGAAAAGACAACCTTTGCAAAGGAAATGGGAAAAGATGTAGAATATTATATATATCGGAGATGAAAATGACCTACCGAAAGAAAGAAAAGAGGATGAAAGATGCTTGAAAACACAAAAAAAGGCGCTTCCAAGCAGGCACGCGAGGATTACAGCCAACTCAGCGCTCTGGACAAATGGCGGCTCGTCTCGTCGATGGTGACGGCGGTGGCCAGCCTGTTGATATTGCTGATACTCTCAGTGGCGGTCATTTCGCTTACCGGCACCATCTCAAAAGCCGATCAGGCCCTTTCATCCCTCAGCGAAACGCTGGTGGAGGTAGAGGAGTCCAAAGGCGCCATCGTAGAGGCGGCGGAAATGGCAGTCAGGCTCAACAATCTCAGCAAGGAGCTGGATGAGGCGGATATTCCCGGCCTTGTGGGCGACATGAAGACATTCGTTGCTGATGCCCAGCTGATTATGCAGGGGCTGGACGAAGCTGCCACCGGAACACTGCGCGGCTCGGCTGAAACCCTTGAAAAGCTCAACAGCATCGATATCGACGCTCTGAATAACTCCATCAAGAGCTTTACCTCCATCGTGGAGCCCCTGGCAAGATTCTTCGGGAGGTAGGGACGCGACGCAGGGCGCTGCCCTGCACCCGCAAGGGATGCTCCAGATCTGAGATTATCGCGCCGTATGTCGCAGGGCGCTGCCCTGCACCCGCAAGGGATGCTCCCTTGACCCTTTATCATATTATCAAAGTCTTGGTCAAACTTTTACAAAAGCTTGCGGGGCTTGAGGGCAGAGCCATCGGCAGGGCAACTCAAAGTGCCTCGGTGAACTCCTGCGCAGGCTCGCCCAGGTCCAACTCGGGCAGCTCGTCGATGGTGGAAAGGCCAAAATGCCTCAAAAACTCGTCCGTGGTGCCGTATAGAATGGGTCTGCCCAGGCTTTCCCTCCTGCCCACCTCGGCGATAAGGCCCAGCTTGGTCAAAACCGCGACGCTATAATCGCAGCGCACACCGCGGACATTTTCCACATCCTGCTTTGTGATGGGCTGCTTATAAGCGATAACCGAAAGCGTTTCCAGCAGCGTCCCCGAAAGGCTCTGCTTTTGCACCGGGCTCAGGACACGCTCCACATAGTCTGCATAATCGGGCCTAGAACAAAGCTGCAGCTTGTCCGAAAATTGGATGAGCTTCAGACCACGAAGGTTAAAGTCCAGCTCGGCCTCCAGCTTTTCCACGGCTGCGGAAAGCTCCATATCGGTTATCTCCAGCGCCCTTGCGATCACCTGACGCTCTACAGGATCACCGGCGACGAACAGTATTGCCTCAACCGCCGCGGCAATCTTATCTATCTCCATCGCCGCTTCTCCCCTTTCTATCAATATTCTTTTTAGCTTTCTTCCCATATAAGAAAAGCTCACCGTAAATCTCGCTTTGTACCACAGTCACTCTCTCCAGTTTTATCAGCTCCAAAAGGGCAACAAACACGCTGATGATCTCCTCCCTGGCGGGGTTTTCCTCGAACAGCTCTGTGAAGCGCACCTTCTTTTTTGAGAAAACGGCTGTCTGTATCCGGAACATGCACTCCTGCACGGTGTAGACCTCCCGGCGGATGTTCCTGGGCGCATCCACATCGCCGATTCCTGCCTGCGATCTCTCCAGCAGCTTTTGCATGGCCTTGAAAAGCGCCTTTGTGGTCAAATCGCCGATGTCCAGCTCCACGGTTTTCTCCACCAGCTCCTCCGGCAGGCGGCTCATATAGCCCCTCATGTCAATCTGCTTCACCGCAAGCTGCTGTGACGCCTCCTTGAAGGCCTTATATTCCGTGAGCCTTCTGACAAGCTCCTCCTCGGGGCTTTCCTCCTCCTCGCTAATGGCGGGGGGTCTGGGCAAAAGCGCCCGGGATTTTATCTCGATCAATGTCGCTGCCATTGCGATGAACTCGCTTGCTGCGTCCATGTCCAGATCGCCCATCTGAGTGATGGCCTCCAGATATTGGTCTGTTATCTGGGAGAGGAATATATCCTTTATGTCTATCTTTGCGCTGGATATCATGTGAAGGAGCAAGTCCAGCGGCCCTTCAAACTCCTTCAGTGAAACGATGTACATAACTCCACCTATGTAAAAAAGGTCCACATGGAGAATGCCCCCACGCTTAAAAGCCCGCTGACAAACGAAATGTATCTGGATAAAATGCCCGTAAATGAGAGTATCAGCAAAATTATAAAGCCATATCTTTCAAGCTTCATCCATATCTCCAGCTTGCCGGGGAAAAGGGCCGAAAGAATCTTTGAGCCGTCAAGAGGCGGCACTGGCAGCAGGTTCAGGGCAAAAAGGGATGCGTTCACCGTGACGCCATAAAGGCATATCTGGCTTAAAACACCGCTGCCCGTCCTCCCCACCAGGACAAAAAGCAGCCCAAAAACAAAGCAGAGGATCAGATTCATGAAAACCCCGGCGAATGAAACGATGATCCTGCCCGCCTTTCGGTTGTTGTATAGGTAAGGGTTGGTCTGCACGGGCTTTGCCCAGCCGAAGCCCAATATCACAAAGAGGGAAAGGCCCAGCCAGTCGATATGGCGCATCGGGTTGAGGGAAAGCCTTCCCGCTATCTTCGGCCCAGGGTCGCCCATCCTGACAGCGGCATAGGCGTGGCCCCATTCGTGGACAGTGAAGCCCAGCACTACCCCCGGCAACATGTATAGCACGATCATCAATGCACCCAGCGGATTGTTTATAAGAGCAGAAATCATAATATGTCCATCCCGTAAAAATGTTCTGAAATAATTTCGGGGCAGAGACTCCTCTCCGCCCCAGAAGCACAAAAATTCTCTATCTGGTTTATTCTGCAAAGCTTACTGTTTTACCTGCACCCAAACCTCGGCGTAAATGGCCTCGGCCTCGGCGCCGATGTCGACTATGTATTCAGTTTCTCCCAAAATCTCCGCTGGAATGTAAAGAACGTCGTTGAAATATTCCTCGGGCAGGAACTCTCTGGCGGTGGTCACGCAGTTCATATATTGGGTGAAAATGCTCAGCTCAGCGCTTACCTCTCCCTGGAGGATAAAGTTCAAGAACTCGTTTGCTTCCTTTGAGTTTGGCGCGTTGGAGGTTATGAAGAAGCTGTCGATTCCAAAGCCCATGCCCTCCTCGGGGTAGACCACCTTAAGATCCGGCCTTTCCATTACCGCCCAGGAAGCCTGGGAAGTGAACATGAAGCCGACTGCCGCCTCGTCTGTGATGAGCTTTTCGTGGGGGGTGTCATAGTCAAAGGCGATTATGTTTGGCTTAAGCTCCTTCAGCTTCTCTCCCGCAGCGCGGATCAGCTCCGGGTCGGTCTCGTTCAGGCTGTATCCCATGGACTTAAGCGACATGCCCAGCATCACTCTTGCATCGTCTATCAGCACCAGCTTGTTGCGAAGGCCGTCGTCCCACCAGCTATTATAGCCGGTTATCTCCACATCCCCCACCAATGCGGGGTTATAGACAATCACAGGGCTGCCGGCGGCATAAGGAACAGTGTATTTGTTCTCCTCGTCGAAGAACTGGCCCTGGAACTTGGGGTCGATGTCCTTAAAGTTTGTGACGACGCTCTTGTCGATCTCCTGCATCAGGTTCTGCTTACGGGCGATGTCCACCACATAGTCGCTGGCCAAAACCAGGTCGTATGTGCCGCCGTTTGCAGCGTTCAGCTTGGCGAGCATCTCGTCGTTGCTTGTGAAATAGGTGTAGACAACCTCGATGCCGGTTTCATCGGTGAATCTGTCAAGAACTTCCTGTGGCAGATAATCCGCCCATGTGAATATCACTACCTGCCTTTTTTCTGCTCCTCCCGGCTGGTTTGCGGGGGCACAGCCTCCCAAAATTGCGGCCACCAGCAAAACTGCCAGCAGCGCGGCCATAAGCCTTGAATATTTCTTCATTTTGTCATCTCCTTCGGATAATTTAGTGTGAATATTGAAGCGGATGCGCCCGCTATGCCCGGTTCCTGAAAGCAGCGCTGATTTTCTTTGCTGCCATGAATAGGAAAATCGCGATTATAACTATAGCCAGCATGATTGTGCAAAGGGCGTTTATCG
>JBNRMR010000063.1:0-3147 GCA_050309705.1 Christensenellales bacterium
GGATAAAATTCTGAGGAAGCTATATGAAGACCGTGTAATGGAGAAAATTTCGGAGGAACGTTACTACAAGATGTCATCGGACTATGAAGCTGAACAGAGAAGCCTCGTGGAGAGGACCACAGCGTTAAAACGGACGCTCAATGCCGCAAAAGAGCAGAATCTGAACATCGACCGTTTTCTCAAAATCGTACGCAAGTACACAGAAATCACAGAGTTAAGTGCTGAAATTATTCGGGACTTCATCGAGAAGATAATCGTTTATAAGGCTGAAAAGATAGATGGTGTGCGCACCCAGCGGATTCAAATTATCTACAATTGCATCGGAGCGATTGATTTTCCGAAAATAGACGAAAAAACGGCATAGCCGCTATTCACGACTATGCCGAATTTTTCAAGGGTATAAAATCCCTATGTGAGGACAGCTTTCCCTCCGCCCTTTTTTCTTACTTATCTTCTTTCGCTGCGCTGTGAAATGCCCCTTATGGCCGAAACCACCCAGTCGTAATGGTCGGACACGAATATCGAGCCGCAATACTCGCACTTCACGCTGTGGCTGATGTCAAGCTCCGCTCCGCAGGCCTCGCAGGAAATCCCCCTGGCCGCGTCGCCGGTCTTAACGCCGGTTCTTCTCACCATAGTCCATTCATATGTCATATGCCTGCGCAATGACCTGTCACCTCGAAGGGTTTTCCCTGTGGCGTCGCTGGTCACATGGTTCACAAAGGAGGCCTGTAACCTCACGGTGATTATGTCGTTGGCATCGTCTCGCATGGCTTTGACGATATCGCAGCCCGTCACCTTCAGCTCCTCCAGATGGCTGGTCATCCTGCCGTCGATATATTCTCGAAGCTGGTGGCCCATCTGGTTGAACAGCGCATCCGTCATGTGGGGGCGCATGGGCTCCCATTCCTTCTTGCACCACTGGCTCTGCATTTTAAGATATATATCGCTGACCTGGTCAAGAAATTTGTATTGGTCAAAGCCAGGATCATCCTTTTTGATTTCCTCTATGCTGACGGGAATGCCTCTTGTTTCCCCCGGAGTTCCCCCGGATGCGGCCGCTGCCGCTTCAACTATAGCCGTGACGATCCACTCGGTTTTGGATACTGGCAAAACAGCACTGCAATGGGGGCAAAGGCCGCTGTTGTTCTTCGAAACGGGGCCGCCACAGTTTCCACAGGTCTGTCGCACCTCCCCGCCCGGGCCTTCTGTCTTTGCGTCCCCAGGCCGTGACATGGTCCATCTGTAGGTCTTAAACTGCTCTTTTAAGTCGCTTCCCGCGATCACATTGCCCGCTTCATCGCTCAAATACCAGTTAAGGCGCGCCCTTATTTCAACTGTTATACTGTCCTGTCCGCTGCCGTACGAATATGAAACGCTCCTGGCGCCCAGCACAGCCACCTTGTCAAAGTGTTCCCTTTTGCCGTGACCGGAAAGCTCCTTAAGCCTTGCATCATACCTGGCGAAAAGCTCCGGCGACATTCTTGTGCGCACAGGCCCCAAATCCCCCTCTTCGATGGCGTTGTTCAGCCGCACGAAGAGATTGGCCACATCCTCAAGGAAGGATTCCTGGGAAAATTGCGGGTCCCTATTAATAAGTGCAGAGAAGTCAGGCGCTCTTTCCTGAACGGGCTGCACCGGCGGCTTATTGCTGGAACGCTTTATCGAAGTAAATACGATGATGAAAATGATTACGACTATTATCATCAGAGGGGATCCTTCGCCGGAGCCACCCTCCCAGCCCGAATCGCTGCTCCAGCTCCAGTCGCTTCCACTGTCCCATCCGCCGCTGTCCCAGCCGCCTCCGCCCCAATCAGAATCGCCGGAGAAGTTGCCGGCGTCGGCCAGTCCGCTTGCCGCCAGAGCAACAAGAAGCACCAGCGCCAGCGCTACCACCAAAACAGTTCTTGCACGCCAGTTATTCAAAACAAGCAACCCCTTTCATCCCCTGGGAGCATCTATTCGTTGTTTGGGTTGTTTGAATCCTGCTGCTGACCCTCCAGGTTTATGACAGGATAGACGCCGCCCTCACCCTGACCAGACTGGAACATTGGCACGGCGCCATCCCAGTTTTGCACCTTGGTGTATTCGATAAGCTCGCTTGTGAGGGACTGGGCCACGATCTTGTTGGCCTCAGACTCGGCCTTTGCAGCCACTTCCACGGTGTAGGCGGCCGCATCCGCAGCGATCTTGGCAGTTTCCGCCTCAGCCTGAGCAGCGATCACCCGCTTTTTCGCCTCGGCCTCAGCAATTATCAAGGCCGATTCCTGTTCCGTTTGGGTGGTCAGCTTTTTTTGCTGGGCCACCTGCTTGGCCTCCACTGCGTCGGTGAATGTTTCGGTGAAGTCGATGTCCTCCAGGTTGATGTTGGCGATCTGTATGCCGTATTGCTGCATCGCAACTTCAATCAGCTCATGCACCTCCGATGAAAGAACTGTGCGCATGCCTATAAGCTCCTCTGCGGTGTACCTTGAAAACACCAGCTTCACATCCTCCTGTATGCGCGGGAGTATTACGGTGTCGAAGTAAGCAGTGCCCACATTCCTGTAAAGGTTCTGAGACTGGGTTTTGTCGATCATGAAGTTTATGGAGCCATTGATGGTGGTCTGCTGTATGTCTGCGCTAAATGCCTCCATGTTGAAGGACATCTTCTGCACACGGTTATCCACCAAAATCACTTCCTGATATGGAAGCTTTGCGCTGACACCCTCGTTTAATATGTTGCTTTCCACCTTGCCAAATGTGACCAGAACGCCCGTATGCCCTGCAGGCACCGTGGCAACGCAGCCGCCTATTATCAAAAACAGCGGCAAAATTGCCAGCAGACTCTTTTTGCTAACCTTCCACTTGCTGGTGTGGATATATCGCACATTGCCCGCAAGATCGGTTTTCTCGATCTTGGAGCTGCTGATTCCAGTGATTATAAACACCACCGCGGCGCTTATGACGGCCAAACCAATCCAAAACATAATATTCCTCCTAAAATTTAAAATGCATATCGAGCAAAGATCTGCGCCCTTTAAATATACAAGTTTATTCTACCATAAAAATATAAAGAAAGGTTAAAATCTTTTAAAAGCTATGCATTGCTTTCAGCAAGCTTTCGTCCACATTGTGCAAAGCCCAAAACGGACGAAAGCTCTCTGC
>JBNRMR010000064.1:0-3910 GCA_050309705.1 Christensenellales bacterium
CCCCCGGACCCCCTCCCGCCAAGGGAAGCTTCCCTTGGAACCCTTATGGCGCCGGGCCTGAGAAGCTTTCGGTCTAAAAAAGCGCTTCCTTCCAAAGGACGCTCAGACGCCTTTTCCTCGCCCGGGCTTCCCCTAAAATCAATGCAAAGCAAAAGATGCACGGTTTAGACCGTGCATCTTTGTTTTGTGGCGTAAAAGCCTACAGCATTCCCTGGCTCTTCTGCTTGGCCTGGTCAACCTTCGTCTGTTCCGCCGGCTGCACCTGGTACCATCCGCGCTGCTGCATGTCGCAGAAAACATCATGCTGAATTTGATGCTCATCGTTCAAAATCGCCATAAACTCGTTTTTAAGCTGAGGGCTAGCGCACTCGTTAGCGAATGTGTTATAGGTGTCCGTCAGGTGCTTTTGAGTGGTCAAAACATCGTTCATTACTTCCTGGGGTGTAAATTGCATCTTGCTATCCTGCATACCTTCGCCCTCCTAATTCAAAAAACTAACTAGTTTGTTAAAGTGCTCCTGGTGCTTTGCCGCAATCTTCTCGTACTTTGCTTTTATCTGGGGATCGGGACTGTTTTGGGCGTACATGCGGAACTTTTTAACGGTTGTGGCCTCGCCGCTGATCAAATCTTCAATGGCGGACAGTTCTTTAGATGTTAAATTCATAAAAGCGCTCCTTTGCATTTTATTCGTGCTTATTTTGCCCTTTTGCGGGCCACTTATTCAGGCTTTTTAAGCCTTTGTTTGATGGCTTTTATTTCACCTGCCACTTTCACTTTATATACACTTAACATTTCTGGGGTATAATATAAAAGAATTTGCCATGCATGGCTTTGAGAGGAGTGGTTTATTGGCTTTGTCGGACAGCCGCGTGATAATTACTGCGGACAGCACCTGCGATATCGGAAGCGAGCTCGCAAAACAGTATAACATTGGAATAGTCCCTCTTTATGTCAGCCTTGGGAATAAGAGCTATAGGGACGGCGTCGACATTCACCCCGACATGATTTTCGATTACTATGACCAAACAGGCGAGTTGGCAAAAACTTCCGCGCCGCCCGTCGAAGATTATTTTGAGTTTTTTTCTCGCCTTAAGGAACCCGGAAATGAGATCATACACATCAGCATAAGCCAAAAGCTCAGTTCTAGCCATGAAAATGCTGTTGCGGCGGCCAAAAGAGTTGAAGGCGTGCGCATTGTTGATTCCGGCAACCTTTCATCCGCAATGGGGCAGTTGGTGCTTTTGGCCAGCGAGCTTGCCTCCCAAGGGAAGACATCAGACGAAATTATCTCCGTTTTGGAAAGCGAAAAGGAAAAACTTGACGCCAGTTTTGTTATCGACACCCTTGAGTATTTGCGCAAGAGCGGAAGATGCTCGTCTTTGGCGGCATATGGGGCAAATCTTTTGAAGCTGAAACCCAGCATCAAAGTCTCTGACGGCGGATTAATCGTTGGGAAAAAGTACCGCGGGGGCCTTAAAAAGGCATTGATGGGATACATCGACGATACTTTCAAGGATGTTTCCAGCATCAACAAAAAAAGGGTGTTCATCACCCACTCCGGCTGCGACCCCGAGCTTATAAACGCCGTTCGAGAAAAAATGGCCAGCCTGATCGAATTCGACGAAGTGTTGATAACCCGAGCCGGCGCCACTATAACCTGTCACTGCGGCTCAAACACCCTGGGGATTTTGTTTTTTCATTCTTAATTTATTCTAATATGCTGATTGGCAGATTTATGCGAAAAGGGATGCATACCAGCGTCCCTTTTTGTTTTGACGAAGCGGCAAGGAAGCATTGGAGCCTTCAAACATTTTCATTTCCCCTTGGATAAAAGCGTTATCGAATAAGAGCACCATTCAGCGATTTCGCCATTATTTTGCAGGGTGCAGGTCTTTTTCGGGGCAATTCAGGCGCCTTTTGCCCGCGCCAAAATGGCATATAAAAAACCGCGGCCTGTAATCTGCCGCGGTCTATGGGTTCCTGCTGCCCGCAAAAATGCTGCTATCAGTTTCTTTATTTTTCAGTGAGGCTGTCCACAATTTCCTGAGACCATTTAAGCGCTCCGTCATAATCCGACTGCTTGATCTTTCCCTGCTTTATCAGCCCTCCAACCTTCACCAGGTGGGTCTTTCCCACAACATTCAGGCCGCGCTTCTTCACCGCTTCAACCAGAGGGTCGACAGCTTCTGTGCTATCGTTCTTGCTCACCAGCAAGAAGGCTGCGTTCCTGGCCCTTTGCGTGGTCAGGTTGTTGCAGAAATCCATCACCTGGCGATCGGGCTTTTTGCCTGCTTCAAGGCATATGATCATCAGCTTTTCGTTATCGCTGGGATATGCAGGGGGGATCTGATCAGAAGTGGTTCTGTAATTTCGAGCAATGGCCTGTGCCAGATGCTCGGCATTTCCCACTTTTGAAAAGAACAGGACTCTCATCTTAAACAACATACTTATACGCCTCCGTAATTGTAATTGGTTCATTCTATCACAAAAGTATGAACTTGTTTTGAACATCGCATATATTTTCCGCAAAATTTGCATAAATATAACACCGAAATGCGCAAATAATATAAAAGGCCGCCGGATTCTTCATTCGGCGGCCTCTTATTGGTGGAAATTCAAAGCGCTTTTAACATCATACCATGTTTTGAACGATAATCTTTTCCAGATATTTCGCGCTCTTAAGCACCTGTTCCTCGTCCTTGCCTTCAACCATGATTCTGATAAGGGCCTCCGTGCCCGAGGGGCGGACCAGCACCCTGCCGTTTTTCCCTAGCCTGTCAGATATGAGCTGCACGGCCTCAGTCACCTGCGGATATTTTTCAATGCTCCGCTTGCCGCCTATACGCACGTTTATAAGAGTCTGAGGGTATTGCTTCAGCTCCGATCTCAGCTCACAAAGGCTCTTTTTTCGCCTTCTCATGGCACAGGCCAGCTTGACTGCCGCCAAAATTCCGTCGCCGGTGGTGCTAAGGTCCATGAATATCATGTGGCCGGAGGCTTCACCGCCCAGGTTGTACCCCCGCTCCAACATTTCCTCCAGCACATAGCGGTCGCCCACCTTCGTGCGGACAAGCCGCAACCCCCTCGCACTTAGAAAATCCTCAAAACCCAAATTGCTCATTACCGTGCCAACGACGGTGCGCTTCTTCAGGCTCCCGTCCTCCAGCATGATGTCTGCGCATATGGCAAGGGTGTTGTCGCCGTCCACCACCTGACCATTCTCATCCACGGCGATCATCCTGTCGGCATCGCCGTCAAAAGCAAAGCCCACGCCGCCCCTTTGCCTTACCGCCTCTTGAAGGGCGCCTATGTGGGTGGTGCCGCAGCCCTCGTTTATGTTGATTCCATCCGGCCTGTCAAAAAGGGATGTGACCGTGGCCCCAAGGCGCCTGAAGACCTCCGGCGCCACGCCGCTGGCAGAGCCGTTGGCGCAATCGAGAACCACTTCCAGGCCCGAAAGATCCTCATCCGCCGCTTGGATGATTGTCTGCATGTAGGACTCTGCTGCATTCTCATATCTTATCACCCGGCCGATTGCAGAATCCGTCGGCGTGGGAAGAATTGCACCGTTTAAAACGATGTCCTCAATTTTCCTCTCTATCTCATCAGAAAGCTTGTGACCCTCTTTGTTGAAGAACTTAATTCCATTGTCGCCGAAGTGATTGTGGGATGCGGATATAACAACGCCCGCGTCCACCCCGGATATTTTCGTCAGATGGGCCACTGCCGGCGTGGGTATCACCCCCACGGGGAGAGCGTCGGCCCCCACGGAACAGATGCCTGCGACAAGAGCCGCCTCCAGCATATCGCCGGATATGCGCGTATCCTTTCCAACAAGAATCCGCGGCCTGCTATGCATCGATGTAAGCACGCTGGCCCCAGCGCGGCCCAGTTTGTAAGCTAGCGTCGG
>JBNRMR010000065.1:0-19867 GCA_050309705.1 Christensenellales bacterium
TCGCAGGCAAAACGATCCACGTAAGCCGCAAAAATGCGGTGATCATGGTGCGATCTAGTAATAAGTCCGTCCAGCGGGGAGCAAAAGCACCTTGCTGAGAGAGTCGGTAGTGGGGGGCAGACAATGCCTATGAGCGAAATCTCCAGGCGGCGAGTGTGGGGGCAAAGACCAGGTCAGCCGGGCAAAGCGCACATCATTTTTTATTTTTTAGGGGGAACCTAAACATGTACCAGGACAAAAATTTGCTTTGCAAAGACTGCGGCGCTGAATTCGAATTTACCGCCGGCGAACAAGAATTCTACGCTGAGAAGGGCTTTCAGAACGAGCCCACCCGTTGCAAGACCTGCCGTAGCTCTCGCAAGGCAAACGCAAGAAGCGCAGCGAGCGGACCCCGTGAGATGTACGATGCAGTATGCGCAGAGTGCGGCTCCGCCACCAAGATCCCCTTCATTCCCAAGAACGACCGTCCGATCTATTGCAGCGAATGCTTCCAGGCCCATCGCAACGCGTAAGGCTTTAAGATAAACGCATAAAGACATAAGATCAAGAGAAGCAGTGTTTACCACTGCTTTTTTGTTAATTGCCCTTCCGATATTTGCAAGACCGGACAACGGAGAGCGCTTAAGCACAGTAAACTGCATTTATGCCGCGATATAATGGACGTGAAGGGAGAGTTTGTATGGACTGGATTGAATCTTTGAACAGGGCGCTTGGCTTTATTGAGGATAACCTTTGCGAGGACATCACCTGCGGGGACATTGCAAGCCATGTTTTTATCTCAAGCTCGCATTTGCAGCGGGCCTTCGTCCTGCTCACTGGGCTCACCATTGGAGAATACATCCGCAACAGGCGCTTGTCCCTCGCCGGACAGGAACTTGCGGGCGGCGGCGCAAAGGTTATCGATGTTGCGCTTAAGTACGGCTATGACACGCCGGAGAGCTTCTCCAAGGCTTTCAGCCGCTTTCACGGCGTCTCACCCGGTCAAGCGAGAAAGGGTGGCGCCAGTCTCAGGTCATACAACCGGCTCACTATCAAAATCATTATGGAAGGCGGAAATTTTATGGATTATCGGATCGAGAAGAAGGCGGCGTTCACTGTCGTCGTAAAGGCGAGGGTGTTCGGGGACAACAGCTCCAAAGAGATCCCTGCGTTTTGGGATGGGTATTTTGAGCAGGGATTGCACAAGCAGATCAGCGGAGCCATGGGCGTGTGCGGGGAGGTAATGGAAGGCGGCAAGTTTATGTACGGCATTGGCTGCCCGGAGGAATGGCTTAAGGAAAAAAATCTCCCGGAGGGCTTTGAAAGCTGGGCTATCCCGGCTGCCAACTAGGCCATCTTCAAATGCGTCGGCCCTATGCCCCATTCAATACAGGATATGTGGAAGCGCATCTACAGCGAGTGGCTGCCCCAGTCCAAATATGAGATCGCACCCGGCCACGACTTTGAATATTACACCGTCGGCGACACTAAGTCCAATGATTACACAAGCGAGATCTGGATACCAGTAAGAGAAAAATAGTAAAAAGATCGAGCCGCCCATTATTCCGCTGCAAAATATGGGCGGTCTTTTTTTGCTAAAAAAGCATAATCGCACATATTGAAACTATGTTTATAATATCAAAAGCTTTTGGGCAAAATCCTTGTGTCGGCAGCCCATTGCATGTAAAATAAAAGCAGAATAAATTATAATCTGGAGGAAAAGCAATGTATAAGCCTCATTCGGATTTTCCAAAAAGAAAGGCAGTCACGGGGGCGGAACTGGAAGCTATCATCCAGTCCAAGGTTGTGAAAACCAGGGGCATTCCCGGGCCAATAATAATCCAGTCCATCGAAATGCTTCAAAAGGGCCGCTTCTGCTATGTTAGAACACGGACTAAATGCGGCCTTGAGGGCATTTCAATCGCCAGCGAAAACTGGAAATACTTCTACCCCATTTTGCAGCACAAGCTCTCGCCCTACTTCATCGGAAGCGACGCCAGGGAAATTGAGGACACATTCCAATATGCCTATGTGCGCGACCTGAACTATAAGATACAGGGTCTGGCCTTCTGGTGCGCCTGGTCATGGCTTGAAGCCAGCATTTTGGACATACTGGGCAAGGCCGCCGGCAAGTTCATTGGCGAGCTTTTTGGCCCCCGGGTGAATGAGGAAGTGCATTACTACTGCGCCAGCGGAAACCGCGGAAACAGTCCCCAGGAGGAGATCGAAATATTGGAGCGCAGGATCAATCAGGTGGGCGCAAAGGCCGTCAAGTTCAAGGTGGGCGGGCGAATGAGCAATGACAGCGATTCCGTAATTGGGCGCAGCGAGGGCTTGATTTTCTTGGCGCGCAAGTATTTTGGCGAAGAAATGATCATTCACGCCGATGGCAACGGCTCCTATTCCCCCAAAGTGGCCATCGAGTATGGCAAAATGCTGGAGGATATAAACGCCTATTTCTATGAAGAGCCCTGCCCCTTCGATTATATCTGGGAAACCAAGGAGGTTGCCGATGCCCTTGACATACCCCTGGCCTTTGGCGAGCAGGAAACCAGCCTGCGCCGCTTCCGGTGGCTCATCGAAAATGATGCCTGCCAGGTGGTGCAGCCCGACGTCCAGTACGGCGGCGGCTTCATAAACGCCTGCAAGGTAGCCCGAATGGCCGACGCAGCCGGTATGGTCGTCACGCCCCATATCTCCGGCGGCATACAGTACGCCCATGTGCTGATGCTGGCCTCCTTCACCCCTAATATGGGCAAATATCAGGAGCTTAAAACCGGCTATGATGAAACAAAGGACTTCTTCACAACCAACCTTATACTGAAGGATGGGAAGATGAACATTCCCGGCGGTCTGGGCCTTGGCATGGCCTTTGACAAAAACCATTTCCAGGGTGCCGACAGCATTTTCAAATGCACCGAGCCCAAGCGCAGCAATAAGTATTAAAAGAGCGGTGAGGACTGCTGAGGGACGCCGCCCCCTTGACCCCTTATCACATTGCTAAAGGGCAGAGCCCTAAAATGCCAGCGGAGCCCCATAAAATAAGCAGCAAAAAAGGAGGCGTGAACGCCTCCTTTTACTTATAGAATATTTTTTATCTGAACCAGACCCTGGAAATCAGCAGCATGGCCAGCGCAGCCAGTGCTACCACGCCCACCAGCAGCGCCAGATGCGCCATGACCACGCCCTTTGTTATCGAGCGCTTTTCGCCGCGGGTTAGCATTATCGGCTCTCTTTTGGGCACAGGCTGGCCGAACTCATCGCGCTTCTTTTTAAACGAAAGCTTTGAGCCAAAAGAGCTGAGGCCACGGTTCATGCCATCCGCATCCATGTTGGCGATCACCCTGCCATCGTCTTCCCATTCTTTTTTCTGATAGCCGCGCTTTTTCATTTTAATATTATATCCTGATCAGTCCTGGCTATACAGATGACAAGCCACCTTATGACCGGGCTCATACTCCTTGAACACCGGCTCCACCTTGGAGCATATATCCATGGCCTCACTGCAACGGGTGCGGAACTTGCAGCCGGAGGGGGGATTGACGGGGCTTGGAATATCGCCGCTAAGGATAATCCTGTTCATCTTATAGGAGGGATCGGGCATGGGCACAGCGCTTAGGAGCGCCCTGGTGTAGGGATGCATGGGGTTAGCGAATATCTTTTCCTTGTCACCCATCTCCACCATTGAGCCCAGGTACATGACGCCAATAGTCTTTGAAATATGCTCCACTATTGAAAGGTCATGGGAGATAAACAAATATGTATAGTTAAACTGCTTTTGCAGATCCATCAGCAGGTTGATTATCTGCGCCTGAATGGAAACGTCCAAAGCACTCACAGGCTCGTCGCAGATGATCAGCTCCGGGTTTAGAGCCACCGCTCTTGCGATGCATATCCTCTGGCGCTGGCCGCCCGAAAACTCATGGGGGTAGCGATAGAAGTATTGGGGCTGCAGGCCGCAGTCGCGCATGACCTTAGCAATATAGGCTCTATACTGGGACTTTGGCACAATATTATGCTGCTTAACCGCCTCACCGATGATCTCGCCCACGGGCATGCGCGGCGACAGGCTGGAATAAGGATCCTGGAAGATCATCTGCATTCTGGGGCGCAGACGGCGAAGCTCACCCTTGGGCAATGTCGCCAGATCCTGGTCGGCAAATTTAACAGTGCCACCGGTTACCTCATGCAAGCGCAAAATCGTGCGCCCGACGGTGGTTTTTCCGCAGCCGGACTCGCCCACAAGACCCATGGTCGTGCCCCGTTCAATGTTGAACGAAACGTCATCCACAGCCTTAACATAGTTTCTGGTCTTCCCGAAAAGCCCGCCGCTCACCGGGTAATATTTTTTAAGGTTTTTAACCTCAAGAATAGTATCTCTGGCCATTATCTTTGCTTACTCCTCCTCTTCCTGCTGTACTAAGGAGGGGAATATCACCGCATCCTTGTCTTCCTCATACAAATAACAGGCAGCGAAATGTGTGTCCGAGAACTGTATCATGCAAGGGTATGCGCCATTGCATTTTTCAATGGATTTTTCGCAGCGGTTCAGGAAATAGCAGTGGTCGGGCATGTTTATTGGGCTTGGAACCTGCCCGGGAATGCTGTAAAGCCTGTCCACCTTCTTGTTCATGCTGGGCTTGCTGCGCATGAGGCCCACTGTGTACGGATGCTTGGGGTGGAAGAATATCTCCTCGACTGTGCCCTGCTCCACGATGCGCCCCGCATACATGACCACCACGACGTCCGCCATTTCAGCGATGACGCCCAGGTCATGGGTGATCAGCATTATGCTGCTGTTCACCTTATCCTTGATATCCCGCAGCAGATCCAGAATCTGCGCCTGAATGGTGACGTCCAGCGCCGTTGTGGGCTCGTCCGCAATTATGAGCCGCGGATTACACGAAAGGGCCATCGCTATGACCACCCTTTGCCGCATTCCGCCGGAAAGTTCGTGGGGATAGCTGGAATATATCTTTTCTGCCATCGCGATGCCCACAAGCTCCAGCATCTCAATGGTGCGCTGCTTTGCGGATTCGGACGTCGCGCCCTCTTCATGCAAAAGCACGACCTCGTCTATCTGCTGGCCGATGGTGAACACCGGGTTGAGACTGGTCATGGGCTCCTGAAAAATCATGCCGATCTCGCTTCCACGGATTTTGAGCATCTGCTCCCTGGGCATCTTGGCGATGTTATAGGCCTTGCCGGAGGATGATGCATAGCGGATTTCTCCCTCTGCAATCTGGCCCTGGGGGGCCTGCACCAGCTGCATCAGCGAAAGGCTCGTCACGGACTTTCCGCAACCTGATTCGCCAACGATACCCACCGTCTTTCCCTCGGGAATATCAAAGCTGACGCCGTTCACGGCCTTCACAGTTCCGACATCAGTGTAAAAGTATGTGTGCAAATTATCAAACTCGACGACATTGCGCTCATCCCTCATCTGGGAGATATACTCGGATTCGGGCACGTTCCTGCGATTCATTTTGCGCTCGAAGTCCTTCATCACCTTCGCGTTTTCCTTTGCGATCTTGCGCTCCTCTTTGATCGTCAGATATGCCACGTCATCGACGCCTTTTACCTTTTCTCTTTTAAACATCTTTTTCAATGACATAGCTCTACCTCTTCATTCTAGGATCAAACGCGTCCCTGAGCCCGTCGCCAACAAAGCTGAAGCCCAGAACAGTAATTATTATAAGTATCCCGGCGGGCACCCACATGTTGGGGTAGTTCGCCAGTATCTCCTGACCCTTGGAAGGATCCGCCAGAGCGATCATGGAGCCCCATGCCGCCCTTGGGAACGGAACGCCAAGGCCCAGATATGAAAGCGTGGATTCGTAAAGTATGATTCCGCCAAGGCCCAAGGTGGCACTGACGATAAGCTGGGGCATGACATTGGGCACCAGGTGCTTGAATATCTTCTTGCTGGCCGGTATGCCCGTCGTCTCGGCTGCCATGATATACTCCTGCTCGCGCAGCATCAAAATCTGGCCGCGGACCAAACGCGCCGTTCCTGCCCAGCCCATCAGTGTCAAAAATCCCATCAGGTAATAGATGCGATGCTCGGCCGGTATCGCCTCAATTGAAACGATGGTGGCCGAAAGAACCAACAGTATCGGCAATGTCGGCAGGCAGTAGAATATGTCCACTATTCGCATTATAAGCTGATCAACCCACTTGCCAAAATATCCCGCCAGACCACCTAAAATTACGCCCACGAACATCTGCAAAAATATGACGAGGAAGGATATCGTCAGCGATATGCGCCCACCGTACATCAAGCGGATGAATATATCGAAGCCGGAGGTGTCTGTTCCCAGCCAATGATCCTTTGACGGCGGCGCCTTAAACTGCACGTTCGAGAGCGACTCATCGTAAAAATCATACATCCTTCCGTCTGGCGCCCTAAACTCTGCCGTTGTGATCATCGTGGAAATGCGCTCAATTTTGAACACTTGGATTTCCCCGTAGCCCCATGTGGCGTTCACTATCGCTGGACCCAAAAACGAGAACGCGAACACGAAGATGATCATGCATAGCCCCAATATGGACAGCTTGCTCCTGAAGAAGCGCTTGGCTACCATCCGCGATGGCGACATCACCTGAAAGTTCGAACTGGTGTCGATTTCGCTGCCCGATATATCCGTATAGGCGGAAGCGCCGTTGTTTTCGGCGGATGGATTGATATCTGTATTGACGTTTTTTTCTTTATCCACTTTTTCCACCTCCATCACTTAAGCTTCACTCTAGGGTCAACCACCATGTACATCAGGTCTGAAATGAGCATCCCCACCACCGTCAATATGGCAAGGAACATATTGTAGCCCATGATGAATGGTATATCCCCCTGCTGAGTGGCCCGCAGAGCCATATAGCCAATGCCCGGCAGCGCGAAAACCGTTTCGGTGATCATCGCCCCGCCAAACAAACCCGGCAAGGTTCCGCTCAGGGTGGTAATCAGCGGAATGAATGTATTCCTAAAGGCGTGCCTGTATACCACTGTCTTTTCGTCCAGGCCCTTCGCCCTTGCGGTGCGGATATAGTCGGAGTTCATTACCTCCAGCATATTCGTCCTGGTAAAACGCATGAGCCCGCCGATGCTCAGAGTGACCAAAACGGCGATCGGCAAAATCAAGTGCCAGGCTTTGTCTAGGAGTATCTCCAAATGGGCGTCTTTAGCAAATATTTTCGTGGCCGATGTCAGCCCCTGCAGCGGAAGCCACCTGAGCTGAATGCTGAAAACGTTCATCAGAAGTGCGGCCAGAAAGAATGAAGGCAACGCGTTTCCAATCATGGCCAAAACAGACACGGAATAGTCGTACCCGCTGTATTGGTTTACAGCCGCCTTGATCCCCATCGGAATAGCTATCATGATCTGCAAAATCAAGGAGACTAAAGCGATAGTAAAAGAAATCCACATATACTCGCCGATAACGGCTGTAACTGGCTTCCCATACAGGAACGAATGCCCTAAATCCCCCGTGAATGCGCTTCCCAGCCAAGAAGCATAGCTTTTGATGATTCCAAAAAAGCTCTTGTCTGCAAGGCCGTACAGCGCCTTCAGGTGCTGGACGTCTTCCAGAGTCATGGAACCGCTTTGCACTGCGGCAGCGGTTTGATTATCTATATAGTCGGTGGGCATCAGCATGCTCAGCATATAAATCAAAACTGAGGCGCCCAGCAAAATCACTATTGCCAGCAGTAGCCGTTTCTGCACATATTTCCACATCTAAGATCTCCCAGTCTCATCCAGAATATTGTTTGTCGCAAGGCCCGGCTTACAGCGCCAAGCCTTGCGACACTTTGTAATTCAATGTAACTTCTTAATGTTATATTTAGTCGTTAAGCTCCACTTCCCAGATGAACGAGATGGGGCTCTGGAAGGGGGTCACATCATCGCCACTCAGCAGAGAATCGGGGTTGATGACGCTCTTGTTGTAAACATACATGTTCTTCCTCTGGTATGTGGGAATCTCGGTTGCTGTGCCGGTGGACAGCTCCAGAGCCCTGGCGTAGATGACCTTGCGCTCTTCAACGTCCAGAGTGGAACGGCCGGCCATGATCATCTCGTTCATCTCCTTGAGATGAGCCTTCTGATCATCAGAGCCGTTCTGGAACAGCCAGTACAGGCCCTTAGCGGAGGGAGATGTGCCCTGGTTCACAGAGGGATCGGAATACCAAACCTGGAACATGTCGGGGTCTGCGCCGCCGCTGCCCCAAGCCGCAGCCCAAATCTGGATGCCGGACTCGAAAGCGGTGGGGAGCTTGCTCAGGAGGTTCGTGTCGGACTCGATGTCAACCTTGATGCCGATCTTGCCAAGAACTTCCTGCATGTCGATCAGCACTGAGCCTGCCGGGTGATCGGAAGCTGCACTGGGCAGAGTCGCCTTAACGGTGACCTGCTCGCCAGCCTTCTCGTGGCCTTCGGGGTACTTCATGGTGTTGCTGGCTTCGTCGTAAACATAGCCTGCCTCGATGAACAGAGCCTTGGAGGTCTCGCCGGTGCCGTCATAGGGGAAGAGGTTCTCGGGGTTCTCGGGGTATGCCCACTGAACCTTGGTCATTGTGCGGTAGTTAACGGTTGCCAGCTCGCCATAGTAGTTGTCTATGGTCAGCTCCACGTTCATGGCGTGGGCAAGAGCCTTACGGACTTCCCATTCGGGGAATATCTGAGCGTTGATTCCGATGTAGCCGTAGCCATCGTTGTCAACCAGGACATAGTTAAGCTTCGCATAGTCGCCCTCGCCTTCGGTGACGTCGTTGATGATCGTCGAGGAAGCGGAGGGATCGGTGAAGTGAACGGTGTCGGTCTTGACAGCGTCAAGCTCCGCGCCAAGGTTAACTTCCTGATAGCGCAGATGCTGGATCTTCGGGGAACCCATCAGATAGTTGTCGTTTGCGGTGTAGTAAACAACGTTATCCTTGTATTCTTCGAAAACATAGGGGCCTGCGCCCATGGGGGCATCGTTCTTTGTCTTCAGATGCTGTATGAAAGCGGGATCGTTTATGGAAACGCCGTTATCGTTGAGCGCTCCGGAGAAACCCGCGGTGTAGTAATGGAATGGAAGCACGGAGATCCCAAGCCTGAAGATGGTAACGGGATCCACGCCGTCGAACACGAGCTCTATATATTCGCGCTCAACATTGTCCTCGCAAACTTCGGTTCCGGTGGTGATACCGGCGATGCTGGCAACGCCGCCCTCGATGCTGCCTTCGTTTGCAATGTAAAGATCGCGAACGTAAGTTTCGACGTTTACGCTGCCGGCCTTTTCGGCGTTGATGCCGTCATCGGGGGAGAGGTTGTAGCCGTAGCTGCCGACGATATTGGCCCAATAGTCTGCCGCAGTCAGCGGATCGGTGCCGATAACATAGGTGTTTTCAAGGGCGTCGGTGAATGTGGCGGTTTCCTTGTCATAGGAACCGAAGCCCCAAAGAGCCATGCCGAAAGCAACCTTAAGATCGTCGCTGTTGATCTCCTCAGCGGTCATGCCTTCGCTGAAATAGCCGTTGACATAGTTATCGGACAGATAGCTGCCCAGAACGTAGTCAACGATATCCTGCGCGAACATGGTGCCGGCCTCGTCCATGTAGGACCAGAAAGCTGCCTGCTGCTCGGCGGTTGCGCCGTCGGCGGCATTGTAGGCCAGGCTGCCGTCATCAGCGGTGTAGATGCCTGCGTCCAAAATGGCCTGGGCAACTTCCAGCGCTTCAGAGCTGGTCTGCAGACGGTACTCGCTCATGCCCTTAACCTTCAGAGTGTAGAAGGTGCTGGAGCCGTCATACAGCGGATCAGCCAGGGTGTAAAGTGTGAACAGGACGTCCTTAGCAGAGATGGGATTGCCATCGCTGAATGTAAGGCCATTCTTCAGAACGAACTTGTAGACGGACTGTGAGTTGTCTTCGCTTACTTCCTGGGTGTAGGAATATGCAACGCTGGGATATTCCACGCCGGCCAGGGGTGCGTTTGCCTTGTCAAAGAACAGAAGACCAAGACCTGTCATGTCGGTCACGTCTCTATCATACGCACTTGTTGAGAAGAAGGAGCTAAACTTACCGTCCAACGTGCCGGTGCTGAGAACCAGCGGTGTGTTTGCGTTTGCACCGGTTCTGGGCGTGACGGTCGCGTCGTAGCGGTCTGCGGGCAGGTCAGGATCAGCCTCCGCGATGGGGGTGTAATCCGGCCCGGAATCAGTGGGCGCAGGGGCCGCAGTGGGCGCAGCAGTTGCGGCAGGCGCAGTACTTGCTGCAGGCGCCGTAGTTGGTGTCGTGCTTGTTGTAGGTGTGCAGCCAGCGATAAATAGCATAACTGCCACCATAAGCAATGCTACGACTTTTAAGTTCCTCTTTTTCATTACTTATTGCCTCCTCCAGTTTTTTTTCAAACCCCGGCCCTTTTAAAAAGCCGCAGGGTTTAAAAAGCTTTATATAAACGGTTTCACACGGGACGCGTTCGCGCTCCATGCCCGCCGTTGCGGGTGATGTTAAGCACTACTTAAACAGCAGTGTTTTAACGCTTTCAGGGTTGCTGATGGTAATCGTCAGGTTCTGGGCGCTGCTGTCGGTCATTTCCACGTTGGAATGGGAGCCGAACAGATCACCAAGCTTGTGGACAGCCTTGCCGTCGTCGCCCCTGCCGCTGGTGATGGTCATTCCGTCGATCACAAAGTTTGTAAGCTTCACATTGTTGGCGCTGCCTGCCAGCAGACCACCCGTGACCGACACGCCGGAATCCACCTGGATGCTGAGCTTCGCGTTCTTGAGTGTCAGGTTGCTTATCTGGGCGCCGTCCATCACTTCGGCCAAGCCTACAGTCTTTTCGCTCACACCCTCCAGCTTCCTGCTGGCAACGCTCACCGTAAGGTTGGATATCGTGTGGCCGTTGCCCTCGATGATCCCCGAGAAGCTTTCAGCCATTGTAAGCGAAATGCCGGAAAGGTCAATATCGTTTTCGATTATGTATCCGTTGATGTCATGGCCGGCAAGGTCTTTGTCAAAGAAGCCATAGGATGCGCCCATCTTCAGATCCGCCGCGCTCTTGACTCGAACATAGAGACCGTCGGTAAACTTAAGATATACCACCCTCTCGGCGGTGTTTGCCAGGTAGCCCTGTATGTTCTCTTCCACCAGGGTGTTTTTCGCAACGGCCAACTCATCAAGCGCTGCCTCTCCCTCAGCCGTAAGGCCATATCCAAGGCGGTTTAAAAACAGCCAAGAGGTATCCTCAGTGCTCTCAGGGTCGATCTCTTTTTCTTCATACTCAATGCGCTCCAGATACTGCGGGTACATCTCATGGAGCCTGCCGTAAATCCATGCCTGTGTGGGTATGGGCTCCACGTGGACATAGCTTGAAAAATCATAGGGAATCGTCGCGTCTTTGTCTGAATAATAGCCTTCAAAGGTCATGCCGCCGGGAGCGCTCAGGGTCAGCACGCTTGCAGACAGCTCCTGAATGGGCGACTCTTTGGTGATGTTTTTCTCAAAAAGAGTCTCGCCGGTGTCTGCGTCCAAATAGCTGATCTTTCCGCGGGGAATCCAGCGGGCGTAAAGGGTCATGTCATCCTGAACGCGATCGGTGTAAAAGTCCCAGCGCTGCTGACCATCAAATGAATATTCCTCGGCGCCTTCGCCCACAGGGTCGCCAACTTCCTTATACCAGCCGGCCATAATATAGCCGTCCCTGGCAGGGGAAACCAGCATTCCGGTTGAACCGGAGGGTTCAAACACATAGGAGTTGTCCAAATAATATGTCGTCCTGACCTCGCGCGCATTGACGACGCCGCCAAGAGCGTTATATATAACCGTGCGTTCGTAACCCCATGTCCCAGGATCGACCGACTCGTCCTTCGCTGTGCATGAGCTTAAAAAAACTGCGCAGACAAGAACCACGGCAACAATAATGCATGCTCTGACGATTGAGTTCCTCATTGCTCGACCACCTTTTTTATATGTAGACAGCCTTCAAAAAAGCGAAGGCATTATTTTATAATACATTATAACATATTTGTTGTCAATATTAACGCTTGTTGCATCAAGAAACACATGACGCATAATCCTGCATTTCAGGATTCTATTTTTATTAAAAAATGCTACCACATTAATTCAAATTGGTCAATAGCAATAATTGCTTGTGCAGCGTGAAATACATGGTAAAAGCGCCCTTTCCCGCCACCGCTGCCAGGCCCCCTCGGCCGAGCATTCATTTTCTTTTTATGTGTAAACGCTGAATATTGTTTCATATACATGCGCCACGGCCGTATATACTGACATTTTATATGAATGATCATGCAAAATTATAAATTAATTTTTTCTCCGCTCGTTTTTTTCTTTTATATATTTTAAAAGAAAATTTTTTTATAATAAGGATAATTTTCCCGTTGCCATTCAGCGAAATGCAGCCGCATTACTCCCTGCCTGCATTTTGCGCGTTCGCAGCTAAGGGCCATATGCGCCGCTCACCTTCACTCCTTCGTGAATATGTCCAGCACATGGTGGGAAAGCCCGACCATGTCCGCCCTCTCACAGGTGGCGAAATGATATCTTATAAATAGGTTGAAAGTCTTTTCGTCCATGCTGGCAAGGGCGTCGCGCATGTGGTTGGCGTAGCCGTCGGCGGCCACATAATGCAGCCTTTTGGCAGCAAAATTTTCCATCAGCATGTCGATATCTTCCTTGCGGTATAGCTCAAATATGTCCCAGGGATTGGAACAGGCGGCGAAGGTCTCCGGATCCACCATGCATTTTTCAATCAGCTCGTGTATGCGGCCCCTGATAAAGCCGTAGGTTAATATGGAGGAATCCATCGCGCAATAAGCCGCATAGACGGTCCCTCCCTTTTTCGTCACCCGAAGTGCCTCCGAAAGGGCTTTGAGCTGGTCCTCTTTCTCAAAAAGATGATACATGGGCCCTAGCAGCAAAGTTATGTCATAGCTTTCATCTTCGAAGCCCGAAAGATCCGTGGCGTTACCCTGGGAAATAGTCACCTTCTCCCCTTTTTGGGTGCGCAGCTTGAATATGTCGATATTGTGTTCCACCAGCTCCACCGCGTCCACCCTAAAGCCCCTGTGGGCAAGGGCATGGCTGTATCTGCCAGTTCCCGCGCCGATCTCAATCACCTTCATGCCGGGCTTTATATACCTTTCTATGTAGCGCATTGTGGTCAGAAACTCCACCATGCCGTGGCGAGTGTTGAGCCTTCCGTCCTCGTCGTAGCTTTGGTAGTATTTGGCGATGTAATCTACTGCGTTCATCATAAAACCTCCTTAGCGGAAAAACATAAAAACAAAAGCGGCGCAGCCCTTCTCTCTGGCTTGCACCGCGTAAATCATATCAAAAAATATAAAGCTTTTATCTTTTCTGATGCGAATACGACAATGCAAGCCCCAAATAACGCCAGGAAATGGCGGGGCGGCACATAATCGCAAATTTTTGTGTGCTAACAGCGAAGCGATACGCCATGCCACGGTCCTCCTTCGCAAAACATTTCGTGTTTGTCGGCGGCCTTTCCCGACGGATTGGCCGTTTCGCAATTTTCCCAGAAAACAGCTAAACATATTATAACACCCCCACTCACCCCGGCGCAACATTCATTTTATCCAAACCAGCCCACAGTGTGATGGAGCTGCATTTATCCATCCAACTGCAGCTTTGAGACAAGCCGCAATAAAAGCTTATTTTAGCGGAATCCCCGCCAATTCAGCCCATTGACAAACAAAAAAGCATGCTGTATAATTTTGATATCAAGTGGTCCGACCTCTTACCATGATTGGAGCGCTTTTATGAACTTTGTGGAAATTCCCAACAAAAAAACGTATAAACAGATTATTGAACAGATTGTTTCGCTGATTGCCAGTGGCGAGCTGAAAAGTGGAGATAAACTGCCGGGCGAACGTGCTTTGTCCGAAATGCTTTCCACCAGCCGCACATCAATTCGCGAAGCTTTCCGCACCCTTGAAATCATCGGCGTAATTGAGGTTCATCATGGCGGAGGGACATACGTCCGCGATTTTAACATTGCGCCTTTTTTAAATACGATTGCCCCCTTGTTTTTGAATAACACCGACATAATGGGTGATGTGATGAATTTTCGCATCATGCTTGAAGAGCAGGCGGTCAGGGCTGCGGCGCGTTGTGATAATTCTCAGCTAATAAGCGACATGGAATGCGCTCTTAAGCAAATGGAAAGTGAAAACCCTCAGTCTGCAGAGCAGGCCGACGTTCATTTTCATATGTCGATATTTTCCGCAACCGAAAACCAGGTTTTTGAGCTTGCAGGAGAATGTTTGTCATACATCGTTTACAACTCCATTCACACAAGCAGAACACGCCTGCTTGAAGACAGGGAAATTACCGACCGCTGGCAATGTGAGCATCAGAGTATATTTGACGCTGTGAAAAACCAAAACCCCGATGCGGCGGGAAACGCGCTGCGCAGTCATTTAGAAGGCGTGCGCCGCTACATCCTTGAAAAAACATTATGCGAGGGCGATTTATGAATATAAATATTCCTTACCACAAAACCAGAATGCTAATCGATATCCCGGACCAGAGGGTGCGGGCCATTTTGGAGCCGAAGCCGCAGGCCGGCAGCACCTTGTCAGAAGCCGATATTGCGCGCCAGGCTCTGACAGAGCCCATCTCCTCGCCCCGGCTGGCGAATCTGGCTCAGGGCAAAGGCCGCGTTCTGATAATCACCAGTGATCATACAAGGCCGGTGCCCAGCCATATCACCATGCCGCTGCTGCTGGAGGAAGTTCGCCGCGGCAGCCCCGACGCCCATATTAAAATACTTATCGCGACGGGGTTCCACCGAGCCACAACCCAGGAGGAACTGAGAAACAAATTCGGAAGCGATATATGCGACCGCGAGGATATCGTGGTGCACAACGCCTTTGACGACGACGCCATGGTTTGCAAAGGCACTTTACCTTCCGGGGGTCAGCTTAAAATCAACAATCTGGTGGATTGGGCAGAGCTTATTGTTTCTGAAGGCTTCATTGAGCCGCACTTTTTTGCCGGATTTTCAGGCGGGCGCAAGAGCATCCTTCCTGGCATTTGCTCGCAGGATACCATCATGTACAACCATAACGCGGAGTTCATAGCCCATCCCGGCGCACGCATCGGCCAGCTCGAAGGAAATCCGCTTCACCGTGACATGCTGTATGCATCGGAAGCGGTGGGGCTGGCGTTCATCCTAAACGTCGCCATTGATTCCGAGAAAAAGATTATCGCCGCCTTTGCGGGAAACCCGACAAAAGCTCATCTCACGGGCTGCGAATTCGTGCGCACTCATGCCCTCGTCCCGGCAGTTCAAGCAGATCTTGTCGTCACATCCAACGGCGGCTACCCTCTTGACCAGAACATATATCAGGCGGTCAAGGGAATGACGGCGGCAGAAAGCTGCGTCAACCCCGGCGGAGTCATAATCATGGTCGCTTCCTGCGCGGACGGACATGGCGGCGAAAGTTTTTACCGCTGGCTTGCCGACGCCATGTCGCCGGGTGAAGTGTCCCGCCGCATCCAGGCCATCCCCCGCGATAAGACCCATCCCGATCAATGGGAAGCGCAGATATTGGCGCGGGTCCTTGAAAAATGCAAGGCGGTCATCATTGTCAGCCAACATGTAAGCGCGCAGCTTGTTACGAACATGCATATGCGCCATGCGGAAACATTCGAAGAAGCATTGGCCCTGGCGGATGCGCTGCTGGGGCACGAATCCGATTTAGTCATAATACCCGACGGCGTCGGAGTTATCATTGAGGAGCTTTAAATGAACATTATTGTATGCATCAAACAGGTGCCGGGAACCACTCAGGTGGAAATCGACGCTGAGACGGGCGTCTTAAAGCGCGACGGCGTAAGCAGCAAAATGAACCCCTACGACCTGTACGCTTTGGAAACAGCGCTGCGAATCAAGGAGCTTAACGGAGCGCATATCACAGTGGTTACTATGGGGCCGTTTCAAGCTGAGGCCATAATTCGCGAGGCATATATGATGGGCGCAGACGCGGGCTATATACTCTCTGACCGCAAGTTTGCCGGCTCGGACGTGCTGGCCACATCATACACCCTTGCCGGCGGCATTCGCAGCATCGGCGAATATGATCTGATCATCTGCGGCAAACAGACCACCGACGGCGACACCGCGCAGGTGGGCCCGGCCATAGCGGAGCACCTGGACATCCCCCATGCCACATGGGTGAAGGCGATCGAGGCCGTCGACGAGGAAGGCATTACCGCCATGCAGAACATGGAGGATAGCTTCGAGGTGGTGCGCCTGCCGTTCCCCTGCCTGATATCCGTCGAGAAGGACATCTATACGCCGCGCCTGCCTTCCTATGTAAATCTTAAAAAGACAAAAGACCGCCCGATAGCAATGCTCGCGCTGAAGGATCTGCACGACACTTCCGAGCAAAACTACGGGCTTTTCGGCTCCCCCACTCAGGTTGAACGCATCTTCCAGCCTCAGGGCAGCGCCGACCGTGTAATGTGGGATAGCGGTGAAACCGACTGCGTAAGCCAGATTTTCAAGCTGCTGGCGCGCGAAAAATATATTTAGGGGGCAGTGACTGTGGCAAGCCTTATGATTGATTCAACCAAATGCAACCTTTGCGGCGAGTGTATATCCGTCTGCCCATTTGACGCCCTTGAAATGACAGACACCGCCGTCGTCGTCACCGCAGCATGCAAAATGTGCCGGCTTTGCATCAAGCACTGCCCTCAAAAGGCAATATCCATTGCGGAGAAAAAGACCACCACCAACAAGGATGAGTGGCAAGGCGTTCTCATCTATGCGGAATTTTACGAGGGGCAGCTTCACCCGATTACAATCGAGCTTCTAGGCATAGGCAGGGAGCTTGCAAGCGATGTCGGCATGCCGCTATATGCACTGCTCGTCGGCCATGATGTCGGCCAGGCAACTGAAAAATTGCTGGCCCACGGTGCAGATAAGGTGTTCGTATACGACGATCCCCGGCTGGCGCATTTTTACGTGGACTCCTATTCAAATGTCTTTGAGGATTTAATTCGAGATGTTCGTCCCTCAGTCGTGCTGGTGGGAAGCACTCCCATTGGGCGTTCGCTTGCGCCACGCGTTGCCACGCGCTTTCGCACGGGTCTCACCGCTGACTGCACCACCCTGCAAATCAAGCCCAACACCGACCTGGTGCAGATCCGCCCTGCCTTTGGCGGCAATATAATGGCGCAGATTATCACGCCACACACCCGCCCGCAGTTTGCTACGGTGCGCTATAAGGTGATGGACTGCGCGCCTGAAGTCACTCCTCACGGCGAGGTCGTCCGCCGTCCGGTAACAAACAAGCTGGCAGCCAGCAACATCAGCGTTATGAATGTGGTGCGTAAGGAAGCCGTTCCTTCCATAACCGATGCGGATGTGCTGGTGGTGGCCGGTCAGGGGCTGCGCGAAAAGGCAGATCTGGAGATGATCAAAGAGCTGGCGGCGCTGCTGGGCGGCGAATTTGCCACCACTCGCATGCTCGTTGAAAAGGGCTGGGCGGACTACACCCGCCAGATCGGCCTGTCGGGCCGCACGGTAAAGCCGCGCCTCATAATCACCTGCGGCGTGTCCGGTGCGATACAGTTCTCCGCCTGCATGAACGCATCCGGGCGCATTATCGCCATCAACTCAGACCCCAACGCGCCGATATTCAAAGTTGCGCATTATGGCATAGTGGGCGATCTGTACGAAATCGTGCCCTCGCTTATAAATAAAATAAAAGGAGCCCGTGAAAATGTCATATAATAAAGTTACGCCGGCCGATATCGAACGCCTGACTGCAATCTGCGGCGCGGAGCACATCTTCTACGGCGATGCAATACACTCCGATTACACCCACGATGAGATGACCATCTACGGCACACACGAACCTGAGGTGGTGGTGGAAGCCCTGTCCACACAGCAGGTTTCAAGCATAATGGAATATGCCAGCGCCCGCAACATTCCCGTCACCCCCCGCGGCTCGGGCACAGGCCTGTGCGGCGGTGCTGTGCCGATCCACGGCGGCATAGTGCTTTCTCTGGCAAAAATGGACCGCATACTCGAATGGGATGACGAAAACTTTGCCGTCACCGTCCAGCCCGGTGTGCTGCTGATGACATTAGCCCAGGAATCCGTCTGCCGCGGGCTGATGTATCCGCCGGATCCGGGTGAGAAGTCAGCCACCATCGGCGGCAATGTCATGACAAACGCGGGCGGCATGCGCGCCATAAAGTATGGCGTTACCCGCGACTATGTTTTGGGCATGACGGCTGTTCTTCCCAGCGGCGCGGTGATTGAGCTGGGCGGCAAAGTGGTCAAGAACAGCTCTGGCTACAGCCTGCAAAACCTGCTTGTAGGCTCTGAAGGCACTCTTGCAATTGTAACTGAGCTTGTTTTAAAGCTGATACCGCTGCCACCGCTGTCTTTGTCGCTGCTCGTTCCTTTTGATAACCTGCAGCAGTGCTTTGATACCGTGCCGGAAATACTCCGGTCGCGCACCAACCCAACAGCGGTTGAATTCATGCAGCGCCAAGTGATTGAGGCCGCCGAGGAATACCTGGGGCTGCGCTTTCCTGACAAATCCTCCGATGCATATCTCCTGCTGACATATGACGGCAACTCCAAGGAGGAGCTGGAAAACACCTATCAAAAAGCGGCGGAAGTCTGCCTTGAGCGCGGCGCGCGCGACGTGTTCATCTCCGATACCGAGGAAAGGCAGGAATCCATATGGAAGGCCCGCGGAGCATTCCTGGAGGCAATCAAGGCTTCCACCAGCGATATGGACGAATGCGACGTGGTGGTGCCTCGCACCATGCTTGCAAATTTCATGGCATTTGTGGACACTCTGGAGGCAAAGCACGGCCTTCGCATACGCAGTTTTGGCCACGCGGGCGACGGCAATCTGCACATATACCTGTGCAAGGATGGCCTGAGCGAGCAGGTCTGGCAGAAGAAGTGCAGCGAGGTGATGGATAAACTATATGCCAGCGCTTCCGATATGGGCGGCCAGATTTCCGGCGAACACGGCGTCGGCCATGCGAAAAGCGAATATCTGGAGCAATCGCTGGGCAGCGAGATCATCCAACTGATGCGAGGCATAAAGCGAGCGTTCGATCCCGGCAACATACTGAACCCAGGGAAAATCTGCCCCTGACGGCACCTTTTCCCCACACCGCCAACCATGGCGATGGCTTTGCAGGCTGAAGCTTTGAAATTGTGGCCGTTTTTTGTTATAGCCAATGCTTTGACCATATAGATGACGGCCTGTTGTTGACATGAAAATATTGCGAACCATTTTGATGCTTCGCGATATTTTTTTGGAGCGGCTTGCCGCTGTTCAGCAAACCAAATGGAATAAAGTAGCTGCCGGCAGGCATATGCGTTTTAAAATTGAATGAGCGGGGATATTGATATGACTAAATATTGTGTAATTTCACACACGCACTGGGACAGGGAGTGGTATTTACCTTTAGATGTATTCCGGTTAAAACTTGTGGATTTAATTGACGAGCTGCTGAATATTATTGAAAGTCAGCCTGAATATATATTCCACCTTGATGCGCAGACGATTGTTTTGGAGGACTACTTGTTATTAAGGCCGCATAATCGGGAATTGCTTAAAAAGTATATTGAGCAAGGTAATATATTGATAGGCCCGTGGTATTTGCAAAATGATTTCTATCTAAGCGCAGGAGAGTGTACAATCCGCAATCTTATTGAAGGAATAAAGATCAGCGATGAGTTTGGCGGAGGGAATTTTACCGGCTATGCGCCCGACCAATTCGGAAACATTTCGCAGCTGCCGCAGATTCTGAACAACTTCGGCATAGATAACTTTATATTCGGAAGAGGCTACAACGAATACCAAGAAACTGCCGACGGCAGCGTCAAAAG
>JBNRMR010000066.1:0-15705 GCA_050309705.1 Christensenellales bacterium
GAAGATGGAGAATAATATATGTCAAGTGGAGTAAATGGGGCGGAAAGTGGTAGAAAGTGGGGGTTTTACACAAGCTGTGCAAAAGTCTGTGGAAAACTTTCCGGCCGCTTGACCGGCCTTAACGCGCTTGACGAGCATTAAATTGGAACTGAAGAAAGGGGGGACGCGAAGTGAGCAGCTCAAGCCTTAACCTGAATGGCAATTATCAACAAACGCTGGACAGCAAGAACCGCGTCATAATCCCCCAGAAGTTCAGGGCCATCATCGGCACGCCTGTGACGGTGCTGCGCGGCATTGGCGATGAAAAGCACATCAGGATCGCTTCCGCCTTCCGCTGGGACGAGCTATGCAACAAGTTCGAGCAGATGGACGAGGACGCTTCGCCCAAGGAATATCGCAAGATGCGCATACTGATGAGCACCTCCTATTCCGACCTTAACATAGACAGCCAGGGGCGGATCACCATTCCCGCCAGCCTTCGCGAATACGCCGGCCTTAAGAAAGATCTTATCGTGGCGGGCGCCGGAAGGTATGTGGAAATTTGGGACAAGGAAGCCTTTGAGCAGATGGTAAATGAGTGACGGCATGAACACTGAAAGTGGCTACCATGTGCCGGTGATGCTTGAAGAAGTGATGGAATACCTGCTAAAGGGCAATGGGCTGTACGTGGACGGCACCCTTGGCGGGGGCGGCCATTCCTTCGAGATATTAAAACGGCGCGGTGAAGCAGCTCTCGTTGGAATAGACAGGGATTTGGACGCCATCAGCGAGGCCGGCAGAAGATTATCCATATTTGGTGAAAGATTCCGCGCAATCCACGGAAACTACGCCGACATGGAGATGCTGCTGGCTAAAAACGACTTTGGAAAAGCTGAAGGCGTGTTGCTGGACTTGGGTGTATCCTCCCATCAGTTTGACGACGCAGCAAGGGGATTTTCATACCACGAGGACGCCCCTTTGGACATGAGGATGGACGCGACTCAGCCTTTTTCGGCCCATGACCTCGTGAATGAATACAGTGAAGCAGAGATTTCAAGGGTAATATTCAGCTTTGGCGAGGAGCGCTGGGCCAAAAGAATCGCCGAGTTCATAGTGGCCAGAAGGCCGATAAACACCACCTTGGAGCTGGTGGAGGCCATAAAAGCGGCGGTGCCCAAGGGCGCCAGAAGGGACGGGCCCCATCCCGCCAGAAGGACGTTTCAGGCCATCCGCATAGAGGTTAACCAGGAGCTTGAAAAGCTGGAGGGGGCGCTGCATTCGGCCATGAATTGCTTGGTGCTCGGGGGCAGGCTGTGCGTTATCACTTTCCATTCCCTGGAAGACAGAATTGCAAAGCAAACCTTTGCAGCCATGCAAAACCCCTGCACATGCCCCAAAAGCATACCGGTTTGCATATGCAAAAAAGAGCCCGTGGCAAGGGTGGTCACCAGAAAGCCGGTGCTGCCCTCGCAGGAAGAAATTGAAAGAAACGCAAGGTCGAGAAGCGCAAAGCTTCGCGTTGCAGAAAAAATATGAAGGCGTAAAACCAGGCGGCTCCTGTATATATAAAATACGCATAAAAAGAGATTGCGGGGAATAACATATGTCGATGGAGGGTGCAAGATATATAGAGCGCGAAGATGACATGCGCGAATATGTGACCGACGGAAGCCTTGCCCTTAAGAGAATGGAGCAGCGCAGCCAGGCCATGGAGGCTGCCTACAACATCGACATACAGGCCGTTGCCAAGGTAAGGCCGAAGACCAAGGCGAGGATCAACGTGGGCAATGCGGCGCTGCTGATGGTGCTAATATTCTCGTTTGCAATGGGGTTTTTGTTCCTACAGACGGTAATCCAGCAGAACAACATCGAGATTTCGCGCCTGCAAAGCCAGCTTGAAACGCTTGAAAAGGAAGCGGCAGAGCTGGAACTGAAGATAGTCATGAGCGAGGATATCGCGGGCATCCAAAACACGGCCGCAAAGGATTTCGGCATGGTTTTCCCGGGCGAAGGGCAGATCGTCAAAATAGAAATCGACGAAAGCTCATGGCCTGAGGTTGCCGCTTTGAACGGCAACTGATTAATCAGCTATTTTTGCACGGCTTCGCATTATTTTAAATTTTTGCAATCCGCGCAAATTGGTATAGGGTGACAGGGGGGTTAACAGGTGGCTTCACCACAGAGAATATCCAGGAAGAGAATGTTGGTGCTGCTCGCGGTGTTGAGCCTTATTTTTTTGGTTTTGATAATTCGCCTGGTGAACCTTCAGATGGTCAGAAGCGCAGAGCTTCAGCAAAGAGCCCTCAGGCAGTGGACGCAGGACACCATCGTCTCCGCCCCGCGCGGTAAGATAGTGGACCGCAACGGAAGGGTGCTGGCACAAAGCGCCAGCGCGGTTTATATAACCGCCACCCCGGGGAATGTGACGGCGGAAAAGCGCGAGGCGACGGCGCAGCTCATTTGCGATGTGCTGGGGCTGGACTACGACACCATATTCGCCAGAATATCCGATACCAGCAAGGCAAGCGTTGTAATCGCCAGGAGGGTTGACAAGGAAGTGGCCGACGAGCTGAAGACCCGGGCGAAAGAGGCGGGCATAAAGGGCATCGATTACAGCGAAGATACGAAGCGCGTCTACCCCAGGAACAATCTGCTTTCGCAGGTGATCGGCTTCACCAACATAGACTCCGACGGTCAAACGGGTATAGAGCTGATGTACAACAAATATCTGGCGGGGGAAAACGGCCACATACTAACCGAAAAGGATCGCAAGGGAAGACCGCTGACCCAAAATGCGGCGGAATATATCGCCCCTGTGGCGGGCTATGACGTGGTTCTCACATTTGATTATGTCATACAGTCATTCGCACAGAACGCCGCGGAAAAATGCATGGTCGAAACCGGCTCTAAGAGCGTGCAGGTGCTGGTGATGGACGTGAACACGGGCGAGCTTTTAGCATCTGTGGTGCTGCCCGATTTCGACCTTAACAACCCGCCCAGAAGCGACATCGATCTTTTGAACAGCCTTTCAAGGAATAAGAATGTGACGGATTCATACGAGCCTGGCTCAACCTTCAAGGTTCTAACCTCGGCCGCCGCATTGGACAGCGGCACCGCCACCATCAACACCCACTATTATTGCGGCGGGTCGATACTCGTGGATGGCGACAAAATCAGATGCTGGCGGTCGTATAATCCCCATGGTAGCCAGAGCTTCACACAGGCAGTCATGAATTCATGCAACCCGGTGTTCGTGCAGATGGCCGTAAGGATGGGTCGAACGGTATTTTATGATTACCTTGAGGCCTTCGGTATAGGCGCTAAAACGGGCATAGACCTTTCCGGTGAGGCTGCCGGACAGGTGATAGCGGAAAAGTATGTGAAGGATCTGGAACTGGCCAGAATTGGCTTTGGCCAAAGCGTGGCGGTGACGCCGCTGCAGCTTATAACCGCGGCCTCCGCCGTGGTGAACGGGGGCCGGCTTTATCAGCCCTATGTAGTCAAGCAGCTTGTGGACGAATTCGGCAATGTGATGCTGGAAAACAGCCCCACACAGGTGGGAACCCCAATATCTGAAGCCGCATCCTTCCAGATGCGCCAAGTTCTTCAGCAGGTGGTTGAAAATGGCGGAGGCAGAAACGCCTATGTTCCCGGCTACAGCATTGGCGGCAAGACGGGCACTGCCCAGAAATACGTCAACGGAGTGATATCCAGCACATTGCATGTGGGTTCGTTCATCGGTTTTGCTCCGATGGATGACCCCAAAGTGGCGGTTCTGGTAGTCGCAGACGAACCCTCAATCAGGCCGGACTTTGGCTCCATAGTGGCAGCGCCCTATGCAGGCGAGCTTTTGGAGGACATTCTTCAATATATGAACATCGCTCCGGTCTACTCCGAGGATGACAGGGCAAACATTGGAAGGACTGCCGAGGTGCCGGATGTGGTTGGCATGACATATCAGGACGCCATAACTCGTTTAGCATATGAAGGCTTCAGGTTTATGAGCGAAGGCGAGGGCGCTTTGATAACGGAGCAGATCCCCGCTGCCGGTACCGAGATGGCCTATGGCTCGCTGGTCATAATATACAACGACATGAGCCAGGAGGAGATCGCCCAGATCGACATCGATGCGGTGGAAGTGCCCGACATAATGGGCATGTCCCTTGTGGATGCCTACAGGACACTGGAGACACAAGGGCTGAAAATGAGAATGAGCGGAAAGGGGATTGTCACCGAGCAAAACCCTGCCGCTGGTGAAAAAGCCAGGCGCGGCGACACTGTGAGGGTCACTTTTTCTGCCCCATAGTCATCAGGAGAAAAAAGGGCAAGGCGCGGAGCCGGGCGGTTTAATTAGGGAGAGGACAATGCTTTTAACGGAACTTTTTGAAAGCCTGGAAGGCGTGGACGGGCTGAAAGGGCAGGCTGAGGTGGCGGATCTTTCAATCGATTCGCGCAAGCTGGAAAAGGGAGCGCTCTTTTACTGCCAAAGAGGCAGAAACTTTGACGGCCACGACTATGCGAAGGCGGCTATCGACAAGGGTGCCTGCGCTTTGGTGGTGGACCATTGGCTGGACTTTGACATCCCCCAGGTGTTGGTGAAGGATGTAAGAGAGGCCCTGGCGCTTTCGGCAGCCAGGTTTTTCGGCAACCCGGCCAAGGGCATGAAGATCGTGGGTGTCACCGGCACGAAGGGAAAGACTACCACCACCTATCTGATAAAGGCCATATTCGACCGCATGGGCTGGAAAACGGGCCTGATAGGCACTGTTTCAACGAAGATAGGAGACAGGGAAATCCCCGGAAATCTGACGACGCCGGAAACAATAGACTTTCACCGCAATCTTCGCATGATGAGGGACGAGGGCATAGACACACTGGTGATGGAGGTCAGCGCTAATGCCGTCACTTTGAAACGCATATTTGGCGTGGAGTTCGAGATTGGGGTCTTCACAAATTTTACCCAGGATCATCTTGACTTTTACGGCACGATGGAAAATTATTTCCAGGCCAAGGCGGACTTTTTCGCGGCGGGAGCTGTGAAAAAAGCCATAGTGAACATTGACGATGACAAGGCCCTTGAAACTGCCAATGACATCCCCAAGATATATTTTGGCGTGGCGGATAACCGCGGCGCCAGCGCCAGGGATATCAACATGCTGGAAAGGGGAATGGCATACACCCTTGTGTATAATGATGAGGTTATGGACCTCACCCTGAACCTGCCGGGCCTTTTCAATGTCTATAACTCAATGGCGGCGGCGGTGACGGCCCTTGAGATGGGCTGTCCGGCAAATGTGGTGGAGGAGGGGCTTGAGTCCGTGGCGTCGGTTCCGGGAAGAATTGAGCTGGTGGAAACAGGAACCCCGTTTAATGTGATATTGGACTACGCCCACTCGCCCGCAAGCCTTGAAAGCATACTTAAAAATCTTCGCAATGTGACAAGAGGGAGGATTATTGCCCTTTTCGGCTGCGGGGGCGACCGCGACAGAGAAAAGCGGCCGATAATGGGCAAGATAGCCGGGGAGCTGGCGGATTTTACAATTATCACCAGCGACAACCCCAGAAACGAAGATCCGATGTCTATAATCGGTCAGATTGAGCAGGGCATCAGCAAGACAAGCGGCCGCTACATGGTGGTGGAAAACCGCCGCGAGGCCATAATGGCAGGGCTGATGATGGCCGAGGCCGGCGACACGCTGATACTCGCAGGAAAGGGTCACGAGACATACCAGGAGGTCAAGGGCATAAAAAGGCCATTTGACGAAAGGGAGATTGTCAAGGAGCTTGTGGCTCTGATGAAAGAAGGCTTTGATGATATGGGCTGGGAAAACCCCACCGGCAGACAAAAATAGGCCGGTTAGAAAGCCTACAGAACAAAGGAGCAGTACATGTTCAGAATCCTTTTAGCGCTGGGTGCGTCCTTTGTGGCCACCCTGGCAATAGGGCCAATAATAATTCCATGGCTTAAAAAGCTGAAGTTCGGTCAGAACGTGCGGCTTTACGGGCCCAAGTCCCACTTGAAAAAGCAGGGAGTGCCCACCATGGGCGGCATAATGATCACAGCCGTCATCGCCGTGGTGGCCTTAGCTTTTTCCCATGAGGACGGCCGGCTGGACGCCATGCTGCCCGCGGTTATTTTCATCGCATTGAACGCCGTGATCGGGTTTTTTGACGATATACTGAAGATAAAGCGAGCAAACTCCGATGGCCTGAGCGCAAAGCACAAGACAGTCCTGCTGTTGATATTGGACACGGCTTATGCCCTTTGGCTTTACAACACGGTGGGCCCGGCGGTCTACCTGCCCTTCACGGATATCACCTGGAACCTTGGCTGGGCGTATATTCCCTTTGCGGTGATAGTTATGTACGCCACCACCAACAGCGCCAATCTTTTGGACGGCGCCGATGGGCTGCTTTCGGGCGTGACGCTGGTAATCGCGGCGACACTGACGCTGATATCGTACTTCGCAGGGCCGAATATCAACAACGATTTCCCGAACATGGCAGTGCTTTCGGCGGCCCTCACAGGCGCTTGCCTGGGTTTTTTGGTCTTTAACCATTATCCCGCAAGGGTGATAATGGGGGACACGGGCTCATTCGCCATGGGCGGAGCGGTCACGGCCATAATGCTGATCAACGGAATGCCGATCTTCATACCAATACTGGCGGTTATGTATGTGCTGACCTCCGCATCGGACATCATACAGATCGTTTCATACAAGACCAGAAGAAAAAGGGTGTTTAGGATGGCGCCCCTTCACCATCACTTTGAGCTGGGGGGAATGAAGGAGACGCGCATCGTGGCGATGTATATGGCCATAACCATAGTGGCAGCGGCTGTAACATTTTGGGCCACGTCCTAGTTATAGTTATAGGTGAAATTTGCGAAGAAAGCAAAAAGAAGGTCTTTATCCATAAAATGCAAAGAGGTGATAAAATGTTCGCTGACAGGAGGATAATGATAGTCGGCATGGCCAGATCCGGCATTGCGGCGGCCAAGCTGCTTTTGAAAACCGGCGCGAAGGTGACCATAAACGACATAAAAACGCTTGATAGGTTTGGCGGCTCTCTGGATGATATCATCGCGGCGGGCGCTTTGGATTCTCTTGGGGTATCTCCCGAAAGCCTCGTGGATGAAAACGACATGATCGTCATAAGCCCCGGCGTTCCAATGAATCTCCCCTTCATCAAAAAGGCGAGGGAGGCCGGGAAAAAGGTAATAGGAGAGCTGGAGCTGGCGTCAATGTTTTTGAAGGGAATGCTTGTGGCGGTTACCGGCACCAACGGAAAGAGCACCACCGCCACTTTGACGGGCGAGATATTCAAAAATGCAGGCAAGCTTTCATATGTGGCGGGCAATATCGGCCTGCCCTTTTGCGATGTGGTGGAGGGGATAAAGCCCGAGGATGTTGCCGTGGTGGAGGTTAGCTCCTTCCAGCTTGAGTCCATAGAGAGCTTCCGTCCCCACTGCGCTGCGCTTTTAAACCTTAAGGAGGATCACCTGAACCGCCACGGCACGATGGAAAACTACATCGCCGTTAAAATGCGGATATTCGAGAACCAAAAGTCTGGAGACTACGCTGTCTTAAATCATGACGACGAGATGGTGAGGGCAAGCGCCAAGGGCTTTGCCGCAAAAAAAGTCTGGTATTCAAGGACTCAAAAGGTCAACTTCGGCGTCTGGGTGGAGGGCGAGAGCATAGTGTTCGGCTCTCCCGGCGCCAGCAGGGTTGTCTGCGCTGTGTCAGACGTGCTTTTGCCGGGCAGGCATAACCTTGAAAATGCCCTTGCAGCCACTGCTATTGCGGCGGTCTGTGGGGTGCAGCTCCCGGTAATCCGCCATACGCTCAAGACTTTTTCAGGCATCGAGCACAGGATTGAGACGGTGGAGGAGATCGCCGGGGTGCGCTACATAAACGACTCCAAGGGCACCAATGTGGATGCAACCATCGCCGCGGTGAAAGCAATGGATAGACCTACGGTAATTTTGCTGGGGGGCTATGACAAGCAGACGGATTTTTCTCCGCTTTCAAGGGCGGTTAAGGATTCCTGCGTGAAGGCGGCGGTGCTTCTGGGCCAGACAAGGGAGCAGATAAAAAAGTCACTCAAGGAAAACGGATTTGATGATATAGAGATGGTGGAGAGCTTCGAGGAAGCCGTCCTTAAGGCTAAGGATATGGCAGTCTTTGGAGACAACGTTCTTTTGTCCCCCGCCTGCGCCAGCTTCGACATGTTCAACGATTTTGAGGAGCGCGGCAGAGTGTTCAAGGAGATAGTATGCAGGTTGAAAGAGAGCCTATAAGGAGAGGAAAAATAGATTATGGCCTTTTGGCTGTCATCGGCATTCTGGCTGCGCTGGGGCTGATGATGGTCTTTTCGGCGGGCAGCTATTCCGCCCAGGACAAGGGCGGCAGCGCCACCGAGCCGCTTATCGACCAGCTTGTGCCCATGATACTGGGAATAGCCGCAATGATCGGCCTTTCATTTGTGGACTACCGCATATACCGCCACCCGATGGTCATATACGGCGCACTTTTCATCAGCCTATTTTTACTGGGCATTGTGTGGATTCCCGGCATCGGTGAATATATCAACGGTTCGCGCAGATGGATACGAATTCCCATTGTCAACCAGACCATCCAGCCCGGCGAGATCGCCAAGTTTGCGCTGATACTATATATCGCTCACATGCTAACAAGAAAGGTGAAGGAAAGAGAATTTCTCAAAAAAACCGCCATGCCGGTGCTGATAGTCTGCGGCATGATGTTCGGTCTGGTCATGCTCCAGCCCAACCTTTCCACCGCGGGATGTCTGGTCATAGCCACCATAGCCATGCTGATGATTGGCGGGATGAAGATAAAGCATATAGCGCTGCTTTTCGTGGTAGCGGCGGCGGCGGCATTCGTGTTCGCCATGTCAGCGGAATACAGGCGCAACAGGCTCATAGGCTTCATGGACCCATGGGCAATGAGCGGCGACGAGGCCTATCAGCTAACACAGTCGTTGCTGGCCATAGCCTCTGGGGGCATCTTCGGCGTGGGAATCGGCCAGTCCCGGCAAAAGCTGCTGTTCTTGCCCTACTGCGACAGCGACTTCATATTTGCAATCGTCTGCGAGGAGCTGGGCTTTGTGGGGGCAGTCACCATAATGGCCCTCTTTGGGCTGATGATATTCGCCGGCTTCAAGGTTGCCCTTCGCTGCAAAGACCGTTTCGGCTCCATGCTGGCGGCGGGCATAAGCGTGGTTTTTGCGGTGCAGGTGGTTTTGAATGTGGCGGTGGTCATAGGCGTTTTCCCAACCACGGGCCTGCCGTTGCCCTTCTTTAGCGCCGGGGGGTCGAATCTGGTCATATTCATGGCCGCCGCGGGGATACTCTTGAATATCTCCCGCTATTCCAACCTGCCGGTGGACGAATTGAAGAGCCGCAAGGGCAAAAACCCACAGCCATTGCCGGATAATGTGAAGGTTTTTAGGGGCACGGGATAACCGTTACTGATTAGGACTTATGTCTGTCACCGCTTTTTGGCATGCTTCATATGTTGAAGTGAATGTCAAAATACGGAGGCGGAAGCTGATGGAGTTCTATGAAATTCGCGGAGGCAACAGACTTTTTGGAGAATGCGAAGCGGGTATTGCTAAGAATGCCGCCCTGCCCATACTTGCCGCGGCGCTGATGGCGGATGAATATATCGAGATTCAGGTGCCGATGATGAGCGATATCAAGTATATGGCGGAGATATTGGGAATTATCGGCTGCGGAGTCGAGATTGCAGGCGGGCTTTGCAGGATTGACCCCACGACTGCCAATTGCCATGTGATGCCCGAGCGGCTTTCAAAGCTCATTCGCTCGTCCATATTCATGATGGGTCCCATGCTGGCCAAGTTCTCCCAAGCGGAGTTTACATACCCGGGCGGCTGCGAGATCGGGCTTCGGCCCATAGACCTGCATCTTCGCGGTCTTAGGGAATTGGGTGCCAATATCACTGAGGACAATGGGCGCATACATTGTAGCGGCGCTTTGAAGGGCGCAGCGGTGCACTTTGATTATCCCAGCGTGGGAGCCACGGAAAATATAATGATGGCCGCCACTCTTGCCCAGGGAGAAACGGTGATAGAAAACGCGGCAATGGAGCCGGAGATAGTGGATCTGGCCAATTTTCTTTCGATGATGGGCGCCAAGATAAGCGGCGCGGGCACTCGGCGCATACGCATCCAAGGCGTTAAAAAGCTTCACGGTGGGCATTACCGGCCCATGACCGACAGGATTATCGTGGGGACATTGTTGGCGGCGGCGGCAGCCACAGGCGGGGATATCCGGGTCACGGACGCTGCGCCCGGGGACCTGGAAGCGGTTTTGTCTAAGCTTCGGCAGATGGGCTGCATTCTGGACAGCCGTGGAAAAGGCATCGGGATAATATCGCCCCTTAGGCTTAAGGCCTTCAGAACCCTTGAGACAATGCCATACCCGGGCTTTCCCACCGATATGCAGACACAGTTTTTGGCGCTTCAGAGCATGGCGGAGGGCGCGGGGGCGATCACCGAGAATATATTCGAAAACAGATTCGCCACAGCCTCAGAGCTGGTAAAGATGGGTGCGGACATTGTCGTGAAGGACAGGACGGCCTTTGTGCGCGGCGTGAAAAGGCTTCATGGCGCGGATGTGGAGGCCAAGGATTTGCGCGGGGGAGTCGCTCTTGTGATCGCAGGGCTGGCCGCGCGGGGCCTTACCACAGTGAGAGACATTCACTATATTGACAGAGGATACGACCGCTTTGAGGAGACACTCAAGGGCCTGGGCGCTGATATCAAAAGGCTGGAGTGCGACGCCTGGGATTGCGCCCGCGTATACTGACACCAAAATCTTAGGGTGCGAAAATCCGAGGAGCAAAACCTCGGGCGGCGCCCCAAGGAATGAGAGGTTTGTTTTTTGAAAGGGCTAAAGCGTACTTTGCTGGTAATAGTGCTTCTGTCCGCTGCGGCTTTTTTGAGCTGGGAGGCGCTGAAGGTGCGGGATATTGCCGTGGCCGGAACCCGGTCAAGGCTTCCCGCCGAGGTCGCCATGCTTTCGGGAATACGCCTGGGCGACAGCCTTTTGACATTGGACAAGGAAGCGGCGAAGGCCGGCATTGAATCAGACCCTTATTTCAGATATGAGGATGTTGAAATTGACTGGCCCAGCGGCATCATAATCCGTGTTGCGGAGCGGGTTCCCAAGACATACATACAGCATCTGGGCTCAATGATAATCATGGATGAAGCGGGCTTCGTGCTGGAGATAGGCTACAATCTCCCTCATTCAAACCTGGTGAAAGTCAGCGGTCTTCAGGTCACGGCCTATCTGGTGGGGGAAGAAGTTCAGGCGGAAAACCAGGATCAGGTCTTTGTGTATGCAAGCGTTTATGAAGCATTTGAAAAGGGGGGGCTTATAAGCGATATAAGGGAGATAATAATAACCCAGTCGCTAACGGCAAGGGTTGTGACCATCCAAGGAATTACGGTGGATCTTGGGACAAGCGATAACCTTCAGCGCAAGATTATGCTGACCAAATCCATAGTGGAAAGCTTGAACAGGATGTATCTGCCGGAGGATTTAAACGGCACCAGCCTGGATGTTTCAACCGGCGAATTCGGCGACTTCAACCCCGGCTGAGACCATGCTCTTCCCACTGGGGAGGCATTCCGGGCGGATTAGGGTGAAATATGTATTAATAATGACAAAATGTGGGCATCTTTATTGTAAAGAAAGCCAAAAAAAGCCTAAAATTCTTCGTTCCTATTGACAAAAAGCCAGTATGATGCAAAAATAATATGAAGTACGTTCTTTGGCGATTGTTAACAACGGAGGAACCTGATCAGAATGAAGACCACGGTGGCAGCCATAGAGTTTGGCACATCAAAGGTTGTGGCAATAATAGGCGAGTTGGGCAGTGACCTAAAGGGTGAAACCATTGGATATGGCGTGCGCCATTACAGCGGCTATAACGCTGAAGGTTGGATTTGCTCCGACGAAGAGCTTAAAGCGGCGATAGCCGGTTCAATAAAGGATGCCGAAGCCATGGCTGATGTCAGCGTGAGGGAGCTTTATGTTGGCGTACCCGCGCAAAGGCTGAAGGTTTACAATGCCCAGGCCGAAGCTGCGATTCTTTCCGCTAGCCAGAAAGTCACGTTGGACGATGTGGACTCTGTGATGGTAAAGGCTGTTGAAGCCTGTGCCCGGAGCGAGGATGAGGCCGGCTACGGCGAAACAATCCACCAAAGCCCCGCTTGGTTCAAGGTGGACGGCGAAAAAACGATGGAGCCCATGGGCATGAAAGGGCAAACGCTTTCCTGTTGCGCCTGCGTTTGCGTTGCGGACAAGCTTTTTACCCAGGACATGCGCGAAAGGCTTTCCGGCATGGGGCTTATCGTGGCGGGCTTTGCGGCTCCTTCCCTTGGAGAGGCTCTGATGACTGTGCCTCCGGAGGAAAGAGATCAGACCGCAGTGCTGATAGACACGGGCTACCTTTCCACACAGGTGATGGTGGTTCAGGGAGACGCCATAAGCCATATCACGGTGCTGGAGGATGGCTCAGGGTTTTTGACGGCGGCGCTTGCCTCAGAGCTGGAGCTCACCATGGCCATGGCCGAACAGGTTAAGCGAAGGCTGATAATCGCGGGGGATAAATCCGGCACGCTGGAGATTACCGGTCCCGACGGAGGGCGAATACTTTTTGAAAACGAACATTGCTTTAATGTGATTGAGCCACATCTCAGCGAGATGGCGGCGGCGATGAAAGAATGTTTGGAGAATTTCAGTATAGAAATACCTGAAAAAGCCGCATACTATATTACAGGCGGCGGGTTGGCGCCCATGAGAGGTGCAAGGGAGTTTCTTTCGGCAAGACTTGGCTGTACGGTGAAGGCGTCCGCGGCGAGGCCATCGATACCCGCCGGAGTCCAGTTTGCGTCGGCGGTGGGGCTTTTGGAGCTGGTGTTTGAATACGTCAGCGACAATGCGGCTTCCGCCAAGAAGGATTTGCTGGAAAAGTTAAGATCAATCTTTAAGAAATAAGGGGGATGCTTGTGTTAGAATTCGATATTGAATCCGGACAGGGCGCGAAAATAAAGGTGCTTGGCGTGGGCGGAGCCGGCAGCAATGCGGTGAACCGTATGGTGGAGCATGGACTTCGAGGCGTTGAGTTTATCGCGGTGAACACGGACAGGCAGGCTCTTGCCCTGTCAAAGGCGGGGCAGAAGCTCCAGATCGGCGAAAAGCTGACAAGGGGCCTGGGCGCCGGCGCCGTTCCGGACATCGGCAAGCGCGCGGCAGAGGAAAGCCGCGAGGATATAACCGCCGCCATAAAGGGCAGCGACCTGGTGTTCATTACGGCGGGAATGGGCGGAGGCACCGGCACAGGCGCCGCGCCTGTCATTGCCGCCCTCGCCAGGGAGATGGACATACTCACCATCGGCGTTGTGACGAAGCCCTTCATGTTTGAGGGCCGCCAGCGTATGCTGAACGCTGAGAGGGGTATTCAGGAACTCAAAGGCTGCGTGGACACACTGGTGGTCATCCCCAATGAAAAGCTCTTCCAGGTGGTGGGCAAAAACACAAGCATGATGGACGCCTTTAAGATAGCCGACGATGTCCTGCGCCAAGGCATACAGGGAATATCAGACCTGATCGCCATCCCGGCGATGATCAACCTGGACTTTGCCGACATAAAGACAGTCATGGCAAAGCGCGGCATGGCCCATATGGGCATAGGTATCGGCAGGGGCGACGACAGAATGACCGAGGCCGCAAGGCAGGCTGTCCTGAGCCCGATGCTGGAGACCTCCATAGAGGGCGCGCGGGCGGTTTTGATCAACATCACAGGCGGCCCCAACATGGGCATACTGGAAGTGAACGATGCCGCCAGCCTGATCCATCAGAACGCGGACCCGGAGGCCAACATAATCTTCGGTGTGGCGATAGACGAGACGCTTGAGGACGCGGTGCGCATCACCGTCATAGCGACAGGCTTCGAGGAAAGGGCCGCACAGCAGGAGCCCCCAAAGAAGGAAGCACCCGCCGCCGGGCAGCGCTATCAGTTCCAGCAGCAGGTTGAGTCATCCCCCGAGGACGAGCCGGACGATTATTACGATCCCAACGAGCCGGAGATCCCCGAATGGGTGCGCGCCGACAGGCGGACAGCCAGTCCCTCGACGGAGTACACCCGCAGGGCCTACAGCCCGGGCGATCTCGCCTCTGCAAGAGCCGACCGCACTGCCGGCAGACAGATGGCGCCTCAGCCCCGCACATACGCAAGGGAGGATGAACGCCCCGTTTACGGACAGCCCGCTACAAGGCAGCAGATGCCCCCGCAGGAGCCTTTGCGCACTGTTAGCCGCGAAAGCCGTGAGCAGCAGGAGGAGGAGCCTGTGACCGCCCAAAAGGGTGGCATGAAGCCGGACATCCCCTCGTTCCTGCGCAGGAATCCGAAGAAGTAAGGCAAGGATAAATTGAAGCAAAAGCTAAACCCCGCCGTCAGAGTTATTCCTCTGATGACGGGGTTTTTATTTCGCTTATCTTTCGCTCTTTTATTTTTCTTAAATGCACTGGCTCCGGCTGAGCTGGTTGATGGCGTCTGTCAGCTCCTGAGCGACACGCAGCTTGCCCTCCGTGAAGGCCTCGTCATCCCGGAAGCTTATCGGATCGCCTATTAAAAGGGATCTGCTCTCAGTGTCCACGGCAATGGGCACGAAATTAAGATGCTGCTTTAGGTTCCTATAATAAAAGCGCTCAAGTTGAAGAAAGCCGGTGTAGATATCGCCCATGTCATCCTCGGAGCTTGAGTAGTCGATATCGGGGAATATGACGATGCTCTGCCCCTTTTTCAGGGCGTTCATTGTCTGGGAAATGGTGTGGCGTATCTGGGTGGAGCCGCGGTAAACGGGGATGGAGCCGCCGGAGCGAAGCAGCGATGAATATATCGCGGCGGCTGGAACTGCCAGCAGGGCAGCCAGAAGCTTTGGCATATGCTTTCTTTTAGTGAAAGTGAATTCGATGAAGTGGCGGTAGCATTTTTTAAAGCCCAGGAAAACATGGAGCACCCAGGGTCGAACCTGCCCGGGGAACCAGAGCAGTGAAAATACGGGCCCCCGCATGTTCTGGTGATGGCCCACATACACCACCGGTGCTTTCAGGCTCTCCTTTTCAGGCACTGAGTTTGGCGGAATAAAAAACTTCACCAATGCCTTTACGCTTTTAAAAAAGTTACCATAGATACCCACTGCGATCATCCTTCCGTTCAATAAGCCGAACCTCTGATTATTATTAACGGGCGTCAAAGAACATGTTATCCACAAAGAGGGAGTTGAACTCCTGAAGCTGCGAAAGTTCGATATATTGCATGTTCTCGGCCACCGCTGCGGCCTTTTGAGCCAATTGATCAAAGAGCAGCGCCAGATAAGCGCCTGCTCCGGCGGCGTTTCCCGCCTGGATGATTTTCCCGGCAAAGGCTTCATCCAAGAGCCCGATTGCAATGGCCGATTCACTCCTCATGTAGTTGCCGAAGCCCCCTGCCAGGTATACCTTTTGCACATCCACCGGCGAAAGCCCAATATGCTTCAGCAAAACCTGCGCGCCGGCGGCGATTGCGCTCTTTGCCAGTTGCACCTGGCGAATATCTGCCTGGCTGATGTAAACCTCGTCGGTTAATTTATATGCAGGACCTTTGCCGTCATTCTGAACCAGGGGCGATC
>JBNRMR010000067.1:0-13120 GCA_050309705.1 Christensenellales bacterium
GTGGCGGGATTGCAGGAGACGTAGACGATCTGTGGGATTGCTGAGGCTGCGATGGCGTCCAGGGCGGCTGGGCTGCAACCCTTGCGGGGCGGGTCGACGATAAGGGCGTCAGAGCTTTGGCGGGAAAGCAGCTTGGGCAGGGCGCTTTCAACGGTGTCGCAGGTGAAGGCGCAGTTTGAAAGGCCGTTTATTGCGGCGTTATAGCGGGCGTTTTCAACGGCGGGAACCACGTTTTCGATGCCGCTCACGTGCAGCGCTCCGGCCTTGGCGGCTGCAAGGCTGATTGTCCCCGCGCCGCAATAGGCATCGACGATGCTTTTGCCCTTTGGAGCAAGGTATTCAATGGCCTTGGAGTAAAGATTTTCAGTCTGCAGGGGGTTCACCTGAAAAAATGACTGGGGCGAAAGGACGAAATCCAGCCCGCAGAGCCTGTCGATAACGGTGGCCTTGCCATGCAACACATTTATCAAGGCGCCGGGATAATCCTGATTTTGGGGCAGGCAATGGACAAGGCTGGCAAGATTCCCCAGGCCTGAAATGCTTTCTTCGATTATGCTAACAAGCTCTTCAGCGAAGGGAATTGTTTTTGCGGCTGTGATAAGAGCCACCATCAAATCGCTAGAGCGGGTGGTTCTGATCATCACTGAGGAGAGCTCTATTTCGCCCGATGAGGCCAGCCATTTTTCCAAAGCAGCCTTCGCGGCGTTGGACAGAGGGGATTGCAGCATGCAGTCGCCGATATCCGCCACGGTACGGGAGCGGGCTTCATAATAGCCCAGCTTGCCAGTTTCAGGGCTGACCCGGTAAACGGCCTTGTTCCTGTAGCCGTAAACCTTCGGCGATGGAATGATTTTTTCAGTTTTGTAGCTGTCCTTGGGAATGCGCCCCACATGCCAAAGAGCGCTTGAGACCATGTCCTCCTTTGCGGAAAGGGAAAGGGCGTACTCCATATGCATCATGGAACAGCCCCCGCAGCGGCCATAGTAGGGGCAGGGGGGCTCATTTCGCTGGTTTGAGGGGCGGTGAATCTGCCCAAGGCGGGCGATGGCAAAATTCTTTCTTGCCTCTGTGACTGTGGCGGAGATCTCCTCGCCGGGCAAAGCGCCCTGCACAAACACGGGAAAGCCGTCGACTAGACAGACGCCCTCGCCGCTGGAGCCCAAATTGGAAACCGTCGCTCGGATGCTCTCATTGCGTTTAAGCATGTGCTAAATAGTTCCTCCGGTTTTAATGTTTTTATATCGTTTAAGGGATAAGCAAAGGCGAAGCAGGATCATGCTTTTTAAAATTTGCCATAACCTTCGCCGAGCTGTGGGTGGCATAGCAATAAACGCAGCCGCTTGGGCAGCTATCGTAAGCGCCGATGTCGATGCTCTTGGCGCAACCGCAGCCGGGGCGCTGGTTTCTGTCCCTGCCCGGGTTGATATTCCTGCCGCTGATTTCACTCAGCAATGCAGCGTCGATACAGCTTGAGGGAAGAACGCCGGCGGGAGACATGTCAAGCCCTTCGCAGCAGGAGAACACCTTTATGCCGTGGCGGGAAGCGATGCGCGAAAGTTCGCCCGCAAGGGCCAGCTTTTCGTCGTCTGACGGGTCGCGTATGCCAAAAGCCGTGGCCTGTCTTTGGAGACTGCGGTAGAAATCCATGAAGCTAATTATGCACCTTTGCGTGCTGCCCTCCAGCCTTTTCGCTATTTCACCAAAGTATTTCACATGGTATTTAGACGAATACTTTTCGCTTATGAGTATCGGATCATACCGCCACACAAGGCTCCTTTCGCCGAAAACTTTCGCAAGGCTTATGAAAGCGGGGATCAGATTCTCCGATTTTGAGGGGACGCCCGGCTCGATATCCTTTGAGTAGGAGGTGAGTGTGAACTGAAAACAGCAGGCGTATCTTTTCAGCAGGTCAATGCCCTCCATCAGCGGCAGCGGGCTTTTTGTCCATATGACCAGCGCGTCCACTGCTTGTTGGGAAAGATCCACCCTTTTAACCTGGTTGGGGTTCATGGGGTTTTTAGTTATTGCGTAGCCTTCCTGCAGACGACCGAAAAGCCACGGCGAATAGTGGGCCGGCAGATCTGTCCGCCTGCTGGCGCTGATTATCATGGCCCACCTGCTATGCCGATCACGAAAATGTTGCGGGCTATCAGCAGAAGCATAATGGCGACCGACAAAACGGAAGACGCGAAAAGAAAAACCCTCACGCGCCCGCGGGACTTTTCAAAGTTGTTTTCGCCTTCTCTGGCCTTGAAAAAAAACAGGAGTTTTCCGGGGAAAACCATGGGAATGTATAGCAAAATGGGCAGAGTGGCGTTGAGCGCAAGCCAAAGAGGTGGCAGCGACGGCGAAAAGGGATGCACTAGCAGCGCAAGGTTTACAATCAGCAGCAGAAAATATAGCAGATTCATGCAGACAGTCCTGCGGCGGCATCCGCGCCTGGAGCGATCTTTGCCGAAACTACCGGCGCATTTTTCGCATTTTTCGGCGTTGTCCGGGTTTTGAAACTGGCATAGAGGACAGGGCTTCATGGCAAGCTCCTTTCCGGGCTGTGCCCCTTGGGTAGAAAAATAATAAGTCGTCTTCACTGCAAAATAATTATACAGCATTGGCGACATTTTTACAATTTTTCTTGCCAAACCATTCATCGGATGGTGGGAATGTTCCCATCAATTGAAAATAATGCTTGCCTTTTATGTTCCAGCGTGGTACAATTTTCGTTGCGTTAACACACCAAGGGAGGGATAACCGTGGGTAAGTTTTGTCAGGTATGCCAAAAGGGGACGATCTCCGGCAACAAGGTGAGCCATTCAAACCGCAAGAGCCGTAAAAAGTGGGCTCCCAACACGCAGAAGGTTCGCATCAATGATATGGGCACGACGAGATCGCTTTATATTTGCACCAGATGCCTGCGCTCGGGCAAAGTGGAGAGAGCGTAACGGGTTTTTCCTGTTTGGTTCAGCCTGAAAGTGCATGATGAAAGCACAGGACGTTTTGCTTAGGGCAGACGTCCTTGTTTTTGTACTCGCATTTTTAATCCTGTGAATTCTTGCGGACCGCAGGTATTATCGGCGGGTATGTCTCATATCTTGTTCTAAGATACTATTTATGAACAAGAGGGATGAACATGCAAAAACAGAAAAAAAAGGAAAGAAACATTGCCATCGCCAAATCAGTGGCAAAGGGGACCTCCGTCGCGGCAGGCGTTTCGATTGCAGCGATAGTTCTGCTGGCTCTGGGGCTTAAGGTGTTCAATGTCCCAGAGGAATATATAACGATAATCAACCAGGTTTTAAAGGCTGCAAGCATTGTTATCGGCACCATATTCGGCGTGGGTGCGGGCGGACAGATGGGCTATGTGAAGGGAGCGGCAATCGGTGGCAGCTATATGGCCCTGGGACTTGGCGCCTCCATGATTCTTTCGGCGGCCTGGCTCACGCCTCTTTCGATCGTTGCAGACCTGGCTCTGGGCGGCGCGGTGGGCGCAATTGGCGGCGCAGTCACGGCAAACATGTCTCCCAAAGTTTCAAAAAAGAAGACGAAGGCCCTAGCTTGAGCTTGAACGGGGTGAAGATGCGGGGTTCAACCCCGCCCCCGCCAGGGGCGCAGTTTACCCCATAGGATATAAATGGGGGGAATTCAAAGGGAGCTTGAGGGGCATGTCCGCAAGAGTCTTAGTTCAATCTTAAAAAGACATTTAAGCGCTTTAAAGCTGCTCCTGCGGCTTTTTTATTTTGCCTGCGGCAGTATGCTGGAGGGTAGCACCTTGAATGCTATTTCAACCCTCCAGACGTGAAAAGTCCAGTATTTTAAAGCTGTTTTTATAAAAGTCGATAATTCCTTCTTTTTTCATGCGGCCAAGCTCGCGGGACATGGCGCTGCGGTCAATGCCAAGGTATTCAGCCATATCGCTTCGTTTAAGCGGCAGTATGAACTGGCTTTGCCTGTCCGGGCCGCTTTTGGCGGAAAGGTAAGCGCACAGCTTTGCCCTCACGCTCTTTTTTGTCAGATATCCGATGTTTTCGTGGAGGGCGAAGTATTGGCGGCTGATGACCCGAAGCATATTGCGGATCAGCAGCGAGTGATGCCCGCAGGCATCGGGGCAGAGCCTCAACATGCGCTCATAATCGATCAGCATCACCACGCTTTTTCCCACTGAATATATCGAAACGGGGCTGGGCGTTCCGTCGGTGCAGGCCAGGATCTCGCCGTAGATTTCGCCAGCGGTTTTTATGGCGATCAGCGTTTGGCTGCCGTCGGGGTTAATGCTGGCGCCATGCATGCTGCCGCTTAATACCACGCCTATGCTGCCTGTCACCTCGCCTATGCTGAGCACCATTTCACCCTCACCCAATGTTTTTACCGCAGGGGAAAGGCATGCCAGCAGATCTCTGATTCCTCCGTCGTCCACGTCCTCAAAAAGCTTGACTTTTTTAATAACATCCCAATAGGGCTGCAATGGGGAAATATTGCTCAAATTCTTCAGCCGCCTTTTCATTTCGTTGCCGTGGCAACACAACCTTTGATGATATTGTATTACATTATATATAGTAGAGCAAATCTTTTTTTGAGATTTTAGAATAAGCGCTCTTATATTATTTGAAATTTTTTGAAAATGCGGAGGTAAATCATGAGAAACAAAAGAGTACTATGGGTCACCCAGACAGCCGTGTTCATCGCTTTGCTGATAGTGGTTCAGTTCGTCACAAGAAGCATGGGACAGTATGTGACCGGCTCACTTGTCAACCTGATCCTTGTGACTGCAACCCTGACAGCAGGCCTTGCGTCCGGTTTGACGGTGGCTGTCCTTTCACCCTTCTTCGCATTTTTGTTCGGAATTGGGCCGGTCATACAGATAGTTCCCTTTGTGGCGCTGGGCAACGGCGCGCTGGTGCTGGTCTCCTGGTTGGTGCTGGGCAAGGCAGAGAACCCTGGCATTGTCCGCAGGGCGCTTTCCGTGGTGGCGGGTTCCTTTGCGAAGCTGCTGGTGCTATGGCTGGGCGTTGTGAAGGTGATGCTGCCCCTTATGACCAACCTTCAGCCAAAGCAGGTGGAAACCATGACGGTAATGTTCACATGGCCTCAGCTTGTGACCGCGCTCATTGGTTCAACCATTGCCATGATAGTGGTGCCCCTTGTTAAAAAGGCTCTTAGAAAAGGCGCATGACAACTTCCGGCAAAGGTTTTTACCAATTGCCGATTAAATAAAAGCCTCGGGCTGCACCAATGCGGCGGCCCGAGGTCTTTTTGTTTTGCTATGACCAGCGGAAGGCTAGTCACCAATGGAGAACTCAGCGGAATAGAGCTTTTCACCAATCTGCTTGACCAGCCTATATTCACCCTGGGAAAGGTCGAACCTGAGCAAAGACAGATCCGCCTGATAGGACTGAGAATCGCCGCTGTCCAGCATATAGGCGATGGCTATCCAGGCGGTGGATTCCTTGAAGGGCACCTGATACCATTGGTCGTTCCGCTTCATCTCCACGCTGTAGGAGATGCCGTAATAGACCTCGCTGCCGCTATTGTTTGTAACCGTATAGGAAATGGAGTCCGTTCCTCTGGGGTAGGATAACTGGTCCGTCACGACACGGATGGTGTCTGAATTATCGAAGTCGTCGTCGGAATATACGGAGCGCTCCAGGTGCTTTCCGCTGGCCACACATCCGGCCAGGAGAGCGAAGGCCATAAATAAAACAATCAATTTTGCTGTTATCGCTGTTTTTGCTTTCGTTTTAAACATATCATATCTCCTCATACACATCTATTCTTTTGCTTTTTAGCCTCGCTTATGCAAGAGCCGAAAATTTGCTTTCGATTTTTATACGCGCCGGCGCCGGCAAGGTTGCATTTTGGTGACGAAAATTTTTCCGTAAGCCATACAAGGCAATAATCCTTGTTAAAAACGGCAAACATGTTGTATAATGTTCTATACGGTTTTTCATTAGCCGGAAAATTTTCGAAACTTCAATGGCTCAGGCCATTAAAGGCGACATTAAAAGAAGGAAGAAAATTATGGCAAAACTACTTAAAACTCTTTCAATCTTAATTATATTCGCGTTGATTTTCTCACTGGCCGGCTGCGGGATACTCCCCGCCGCTCAGGAACCAAGATCTCCGGAGATAGACATCGTTGCCCACGAGCTGCCACGACTGTTGGTGGCCCTGCCTCAGCAACTGGATGATTTCTACAGTGAGGGCTACGATTATTTTTTAGCTGATATAGAAAGCTACAGCTATGAGCACAGATTCACATACGATGTTTCTCGGTTCTCAACCCAGGATGAGCTGATATCTATGCTATCCGCAGAGAATGCGCAAAAATATGAATGGATCTATATCCACCCGGGTGAAGATGCCGGGGAAGAGCTAAGGACCGCCCTGGAAGCGCTTCGGCAGGAGACGGAAATCGTTTTGTTGGGCAGTGGGCTCGCAGGCTATGCGCCCGATTTTAGAGTGTTCATAGATTACTTTGAAATGGGCGTTCGAACTGGCGAGCGAATGCTGGGCGATTTTTCCGAAAGGATATCGCGAGGTAAGCTGGCTGCGGCATTATTCAGGGTGGACGAGCTCTGGTACGAAGAATATCTGGCGGGCATAAAGTCTGTGGCAGGGCAGCGCTTTGATTTTATAGAGATTGATTCGGGCGACCCGAAGGCAGCCATGGAAAACTTCCTTGTATCCCTGCCGGAAACCGATATTAAGGATGTCTGCACGATCATCTCCGGCAGCGGCGAGCAGGGCAAGGGCGCAATGGAAGCGGTGCTTTCTTTTAAGGGCAGTTTGGATCTCAAGGTCTGCCTGGTGGCCTTCATTGGAGCGCAGGAGGAATATATCAGTGATTTTTCCTACAGTCCCATAGACCAGGTAACCTATGACATTTACCCCACGCTGATGATAAAAGCAGCGAAATATGTGAAGGATGTTGTGGTCGGCGCTGCCGAAGCTGAGCGCGCCATCACGCCGGATCTTCTTGACAAGCACAATGTTGAACTGTATAAGCAAAGCGACGAGTATCTGCTGCGGTTTAGGTGACAGGCGCAATTTGGCGCGTACGAAATGAATAAATTACATGACAAAAAGGCTTGGAAGTTTCCGGCCTTTTTTATTTTTTCTTTTCAAAAAGTTTTGCAAAAATTGCAGCGAATCATGCCGCGGAATTTTGGAAAAATATTTTTATGAAGGTTTACTTTTTCATCTCCCCATGATATAATCAAACCAGAACACATGTTCGGGAGGGGTTGATTTGGACATACTGCAAAAGCTGGAGATTCTGGCCGACGCCGCAAAATACGATGTGGCCTGCACTTCCAGCGGCAGTAGCAGGAAGAGACAGGCCGGCAGTTTGGGCAACGCCGTGGCCTGTGGGATATGCCACAGCTTCTCGTCGGATGGCAGGTGCATATCCCTGCTGAAGGTGCTTCAGAGCAACGCCTGCGCATATGATTGCGCCTACTGCGTTAACCGAAAAGCAAACGACGAGATAAAAAGGGCGTCCTTCACTCCAAGAGAGTTGGCGGATATCACAATGAACTTCTACAGGCGCAACTACATCGAAGGTTTGTTTTTGAGCAGCGCAGTCGTGAAAAACCCGGACTATACCTGCGAGCTGATGCTGAAAACTCTGCGCATTTTAAGAGAAGAATACCGTTTTGGCGGCTACATCCATGTGAAGGCCATTCCCGGGGCGGACCAGGCGCTGTTGGGCAGCATGGGTCTTTTTGCCGACAGGATGAGCGTGAACATAGAGCTGCCCTCAGAGCGAAGTCTTAAGCTGTTGGCGCCACAGAAAAGCAAGGAGGCCATTCTTGGCCCCATGGAGGGAATAAGGCAAGGCATAAACCAGAGCCGATACGAGCTGGTGAGATATCGAGGCGCGCCCAGGTTTGTGCCGGCGGGGCAGAGCACCCAGATGATAATCGGCGCAACGCCAGAAAGCGATAGGCAGATATTGCGTCTTTCAGAGTCTTTATACAAAAAGTATTCGCTGAAAAGGGTTTTCTACAGCGCCTATGTGCCTTTGGTGCAAGTCGGCAATCTTCCCGCCATAGACACAAAGCCGCCTCTTTTAAGGGAGCATAGACTCTATCAGGCTGACTTTCTTCTGCGCTCTTATGGCTTCACTGCATCGGAGATACTGCCCGAGCACAGCCCCGATTTTAACATATACCTGGACCCCAAGTGCTGCTGGGCGCTCAACAATTTGGACCAATTTCCCGTGGAGATTGGCAAGGCGCCCCTTGAAACTCTACTTCGGGTGCCAGGGGTGGGCACTAAAAGCGCGCAGCGCATAGTTTCCGCGCGAAGGGAGATGAGCCTGCGGCCGGAGCATATGCAGAAGTTGGGCGTGGTGATGAAAAGAGCCCAGTATTTTTTGACATTTGGCGGAAAGACCGTGCCGGGAGTCAGGATGGAGCAGGCGGCGCTTTTGCGGGGCCTGATGTCCCACAAGGACGCTCGCTCCTTGGAACTTGAAAGGGGAAGGCAGCTATCTTTCTTTGATTCGTCGTTCGCCGACTCGCCTTTGGAGGAGCTGAGAAAATGCATAACCGGCCAGCTATAGCAAAAAGTGTGAAAAGGAAGAGAGATATTTCCTATGTATATGACGGAAGCTTCGAAGGGCTTTTGTGCTGCATTTTCAGAAGCGTGCGCCAAAGGGAAATACCTCTTTCGATATTTCGCCAGGACGCGCCGCAGATGCCGCTGTTTGAAAACGTCCATATAGAATCGGACCCTTGCAAGGCGGATATAGTGAGGGATGCCGTCGAAAAAAAGATTTCTCCGGCTTCACTGGAGCTCATTCACGTCGCTTTCCTGTCATGCCTGAATGAAAAAGAGCTGCACATACTAAGATATCTGGAGCTGGGCTTTAAAACCGGCCCCCGAATTGACGGGATGCTTGCTCATCCCGCGGTGAGCGTGATGAGCCAGGCGGTCAGGCATCTTTACAAGGAGGCTCATCTGCTGAAGGGCTTTGTGCGCTTTTCCGATTTCGGTGGTGTGCTGGTGGCGGAGATCGAGCCGAAAAACAGAGTGCTGTTCGCCATGGCGGGCCACTTTTGCGATAGGTTTGGTGGCGAGCGACTGATCATATATGACAAAAGCCATGGCGAGGCCCTCGTTTGCTCTGGTGGCAGCGGCAAAATCATTGCGCTGGAGGATTTTTCACCGCCCCCGCCGGGAGAGGAGGAAGCTATGTATAGGCTGCTTTGGAAGCGCTTCCACCAGGTTATAGCAATAAAGGAAAGATATAATCCCGACTGCCAGAGGGGGCATCTTCCTTTGCGTTACCGTGGAAATATGACAGAGTTTACAGAACCGGTCCGGCAATTGCCAGAAGGTGGTACAAGCTTTGGAGTTCATTTAAAAAAGGAAGAAGCTTCCACTTTATCTGCTGGCAAAATCGAAACGCGGCTGTAAAAAGTGGCTGAAGCTTTCCGGTTTAAAAAGCCATTGCTATAGGAGCCGGACACATCGGGTTTTTGCTAAAAAATCAGAAAATAATCATTGTTTTAAATGGCTTAAATGAAATCCATTTCCAGAATCAATACCGCGCATATGAGCAAAATAAAACGGAAATTGATGTTGGAGCGATGGAATGAAAAATAGAAAGCATGAAAGAAATGAGAGCCGCGAAAAAAGCGAAAAAACCAGTGATTACCAAAGATTCTTGAAAAAATGGAACAGGGCCGTCGGGTGGATGATGGCCTTCACCCTTTTAGCATTGAACTTCACGCCCCAGGCGCAGAGCATCCGGGCACTTCCAGACACGGTCAGTTTTGTGAAAGGCCAGGAAATCTCCTTCGACTTTGTATTGCCGATGACCGTTTCATATGAAGGGGAGGCCGCCCAGGTTCTATCAAACGAGGGTGAAACCTTAAGCGATGTGGGAGTCAAGGGAATGACTCTTGTTTCCAATGAGAAGGGAAAGGGCACCGTCACATTGTCGCTGTTCGGACTGATTCCTGTGAAGACGATGACTGTCAGTGTTCTGGACGACATGGTGCTGATTCCCGGCGGGCTGGCTGTTGGGGTCACCCTTCGCACCCAAGGGGTTTTGGTGGTGGGCATGTCGCCGGTGACGCTTGAAAGCGGCGATCAGATTTGCCCCGTGAGGGATGCTGGCCTTAACCCGGGAGACACGATAGTGGCTGTTAACGGCAGCGAGGTTACGGACACCGAGTCCCTTGTGGCCCTTATTTTGAAGGCGCAAAGGGATAACGCGGGCGTGGAGCTGACCGTCACGCGCTATGGCGAAAGGATGATATTTGATGTTACGCCCGTGAATGACAGCTCCGGTCAGCCAAAGCTGGGTCTTTGGGCGCGAGATTCCACCAACGGCGTGGGCACTCTCACATATTATGATCCGGCGACAATGCTTTTCGGCGCTTTGGGACACCCGATAACCGATGCCGACACGGGCGCGCTTTTGCCGGTGAGAAGCGGGCATCTATACCCTGCGGAGATAGTGGGCACCAAGAAGGGCGAAAGAGGGGCCCCGGGCGAGCTGAAGGGAGTGTTCGGGACGGATTCGTCGCCCTTGGGCAGGCTGACGGACAACACTCTTTATGGTGTTTTCGGGGGCATGGCCGGGAATGTGCCCGGGCTTTTGTATCCGGACGGTTTGCCGGTGGCGGGCAGATCTTCGGTTAAGGCAGGCAAGGCGACCATTATTTCCACTGTGGACAAGGACGGGCCAAAGGAATACGATTGCGAGATATTGCAAGTTTTCAGGCAGGAAAGCATTAGCGCCAAGTCCTTGGTGGTTAAAATCACCGATGAGGAACTGCTGGCCAAAACCGGCGGAATCGTGCAGGGCATGAGCGGCAGCCCCATAATACAGGACGGATATATAGTGGGCGCCATAACCCATGTCTACGTCAGCGATCCCACCCGCGGCTATGGCATATACATAGAATGGATGCTGGGTGCGACGGACTAGCCGGTGCGAAGCAAATCTAAAGGAAAATACCGAAAAGACGGACCTTCGGAGCCTTTGCTCCGGAGGTTTGTTTTAATGCCATGACGAAGCATCCCTTTAGAACTTTTGTTGAAAATCTTACAACATTGAAGTTTCCAGGGGGTGCTTTTAGCAGATAGCTACAAAGGCAGCGCCTCCAGAGGGCTGCTTGGCTTTTTGCGGTGTGCAAGCTTTTTATTGACCTTGGCATTGACGGGGTGTATAATGAACATGTATAAAAATCTTGATAGAGCGGGCCCCGATATAAGGCGCGGGAATTGTTCACAAAATATTTCATGATAAAGAGAACGCAGGAAGGGCCCGGATCGTTGATCATAAGAGGAAAGTTAAAAAATCCTGGTGTGCGGCGCCTAAGCCGCGAAAAACAAATATGGAGCGGGTGACGAAATGAATAAAACGGTCATAGTAAATGCATCATTAATAACGCCTCACGGCATTGAGGCGGACACCTGCCTTGCTTTTGAGGATGGCAAGATTGTTTTTGTGGGTGATCATCCTGTCAACGGCTCGCAGGTAATAGACGCAAAAGGCGAATATGTTTCCGCCGGCTTTATCGACATACACACCCACGGCGCCGGTGGGTTCGATTATATGGACGGCACAGTGGAGGCCATACATGGCGCCGCCAAAGCTGCTGCTTCCCACGGCACGACTATGGTTTTCCCCACATCGGTTGCGGCGTCAAAGGAAGAGGTTCTTCAGTTTATAGAAACCTATAAAAAGGCAAAGGAACAGCCCTATGATGGCGCGCTCCTGGGCGGGATACATCTGGAGGGCTCATATTTTTCCCTGGAGCAGGCAGGGGCACAAAACCCGAAGTATATCGTAGGCCCGGATCCTTTGGAATACACGGAGATTGCCGATGCCGCCGGGGATGATCTTAAGCGCTGGAGCGCTGCGCCGGAGCTTCCCGGTGCTTTGGAATTTGGCGATTTCTTAAAAGAGAGGGGCATCCTGGGAGCGGTCGGCCATTCAAACGCTTACACCCAGCAGGTTCTGGATGCGGTTCCCCATGGCTTCACCCACATCACCCACATATATTCGGGCATGTCAACGGTGCGTCGGGAAAATGCCAGGCGCTATGGGGGAGTGGTGGAAGCGGCATACCTGAGCGATCAGATCACCGTGGAGATGATCTGTGACGGAATGCACCTGCCAAAGGAACTCTTGCAGCTCATAATCCGAATTAAAGGCCCTGAGAACATTTGCCTCATAACAGACTCAATGCGTGCCGCCGGGCAAGACGTCAGCGAGAGCATACTGGGCAGCACCAAATATGGCCAGCGGGTTCTGGTGAAGGAAGGCGTCGCCTGGATGCCATCGATGCATAATTTTGCGGGGAGCGTGGCCACATGCGACAGGCTTGTCCGCACGGCTGTCGATTTAGCGGGAGTTTCGCTGCGCCAGGCGGTGATGATGATGACGGAAACCCCAGCCAGGATAATGGGCATGGGAGACGTCAAGGGCAGGCTGGTCAAGGGCTATGATGCGGACCTGGTAATATTTGACAAAAATGTCAACATTTCCCGGACTATAATCGGCGGGAAGACGGTTTATGAAAAATCCCCCCGCCAATGATGGACTAAAAAGCGAGCAAGCTTATAAGAATATGCTTTAAAGCTGGAAAAACGCCCGCAGGTGTTGACAAAGAGCAGAGTTTTTTTGTACAATATGATAAGTGTGCGGGTGTAGCTCAATGGTAGAGTTCCAGCTTCCCAAGCTGGCTGCGTGGGTTCGATTCCCATCACCCGCTCCAAGCGGCGGATTGCCGCCATCAGACCTATGAGCTTTTGGCAGCACATTGCGCATGAGCTTGCACGGTTTTGTAAAACATCCTTATAAGGAGGCAAAAGAGAGAGAAATGGCAAAAGCGAAATTTGAGCGCACGAAGCCGCATGTAAACATCGGAACGATCGGACACGTTGACCACGGCAAGACGACCCTGACAGCAGCGATCACGATGGTATTGTCGAAGAAGGGCGGAGCCCAGATCATGAAATATGACGAAATCGACAAGGCGCCTGAAGAAAAGGCAAGAGGAATCACGATCAATACCTCGCACGTAGAATATCAGACGGAGACCAGGCACTACGCCCACGTTGACTGCCCCGGCCATGCTGACTATGTCAAGAACATGATCAC
>JBNRMR010000068.1:0-10165 GCA_050309705.1 Christensenellales bacterium
GCCCTCATAAGCGTAGACCTCACCCGGCGGGGGCGGCGTATCGGAGCTGCGCTCGAATTCGAGTTTGAGGCCTCCCGTTTCAAAGGAAAGCTTGTCGCCGGATACGGTATAGGGAACGGAGCCCGTCTCCATTTCGATCTTGCCGCTCGCCCATGAAGCGTCCATATACTGGCCAAACAGCATCATTTCCACGTTGCCGTCCTTCTTGAGGAATACATAATCATTTTCCGCGCCCATGAGGGAAAGGTCATCCTTTTCCATGGCTACGCCGCCCTGCTCGGCGAACACGAGCACAAAGTAATCCGCGCCCGACGCGCCGGGCGCACTTACGCTGCTGCTTGCGACGCTGTCTGCGCTGTTACTTGCGACGCTGTCTGCGCCGTCCTTTCTAAAGCTTAGGTTCAGGCCTATGCCCATCACATCCTCGAGCACGAGAAGACCGTTCTTGAGCGTGCCGCTAACATCCAGTCCGCCACCCTTGATGGTGATCACGCCATCCTTGAGCGTCCATGTGCCGTTACCCTTGGTGCCGTCTATATTGAGCTTGCTTTTGCCCTTTTCCAGCAACTCCACGGTAAAGCCGTTTTCAAAAACGTTTCGGATATCCGTTTCAATACCCCACATTTCGGCGGCCACCACATTCCAAACGCCCACGTTGGGGTCGTCGGAGGTTGCTTTGTCCTTACCGCCCTTGCCGCCGAGCACAAGCGCCAGAATGATGATCAGCAGAACGATCACCCCCACGCCTATGCCGCCGAATAAAAGCAGCCTTTTATCGATGGGCTTTTTTTGCTTGGGGGCTGCCGCCTGCGGTGCGGCGTAAGCTACCTGCGCGCCGTATTGCTGCTCAGGTGGAGTGTAGTAGTTGCCTTGAGTCTGCTGTGCGGGCGGGGTGTAGCTGCCCTGATCCTGTTGAGCGGAAGGCGTATAGCTGCCCTGATCCTGCTGTACAGTGGGCGCATAACCGCCCTGCCGGGGAGCCGCCTGCCCTGCCTGTTGTTCCTGTGCCGCGGTAGGTACGGGCGTGCCGCAGTTGTTGCAAAATTTTGTGTCGGGATTGAGCTGTGTGCCGCAGTTGTTGCAAAATGCCATGGTTTCCTCCTCCGCTTTCGCCGTCTTTCATTACACAATATAGAATTTTCATTACTTCTCTCAAAGGCTGCCAATGACGGCGGTCACATACTCGCCGGATACAGTGCCATAGAAAAAAGTGTCGATCAATCCCTTGCTTTTTGCCTGCTTGACCTCTTCGGCCACCTTTGGACTGGAGTTTTCATCCACCACAAATGCGATTTTGCATCGCGGCAGTTGTTTTCTTATCTCCTCAAATCGCGTCAGCCAGTCCCCCACGGTATAGGGGGAATAGTGGCGCACCTCGGCCAGCAAAACATCCGCGCCTGCCACAACACAGGTATCCACAAGCTGTTCCAGCCGATCCTCCGGGAAGACGCGAAAATCGGGTTCGTCTTTCAAGTACAGGCAAAGGCCGCCGGAGAGTAGGTTGTTGGGTATGCTGACCACGATGCTTTTCATACCGCGCGCACCTCGCTTTCTGCCAAAATATGGGTAAATATGCTCTTACGCCTACACCTTAGCAAAAAAATAAAAAAAGCGCCCCAAGCAAAAGTACAGGTTGGCAAGCTTTTTTTATATTTTATTTCAATTAAAACAGCGCGCCGCCCATATGGGCGGCGCCAAGGCTTTGTTTTGCTAAAAGTCGGGGATGATGAACTTTTGCTCCACCACATCCATGGCGAGCCGAACGGTGTTGGGATAACCGGTTTTGGAAAGGATGTTGTTCATGTGATAATCCAGCGTGGACTTTTTGATATTCAGCCGCTCGCAGATCTCCGAATTGGAGTAGCCGTTGACCTTTTCGCGCAGCACCTCCAGCTCCCGCTTGGTGAACTCGATGCTTTTCGCTTCCCCGATTTGCAGCACCGGCGCGGCATCAGGGTAGACGGACTCGCCCGCCATGGTTCGATCCATCACGCTCAGCAGGTTTTCTTCCCCCACATCCTTGTACCAAAAGCTTTCGCAGCCCGCCTCCCGCGCTTTTTGGATAAAGCTATGCTCGGGCAGGGAGGTGGCGATGATGATTTTGATTTGCGGGCTTATTTTCTTGATCTTCGCGGCGGCCTCCAGCCCGTTTTCCCGGTGTGCGGTGTAAACATCCATGAGGATCAAATCCACCCCGCCGCGCAGGCAGTACAGCTCGGCCATGGAGGCATTGTCAATGGAGCGCACCAGGCGGTAACGATCCGCGTTGCGTAAAACAACGTCCTCCAGTATTTGCCGCGCCGTGCGCTGGTCGTCCACGATCAGTACATTGACCATGCTTATTCCTCCTTCGCCATAAGTAGCAGCTTCAGGTGCAGCCGCACGCCGCCCTCGCATGTAACCTCCATTAAGCCGCCTGCGCGCTCTACCCTGCGCCGCAGGTTCCTAAGCCCCCCACCCTCGATGATGGCTGCGGGGCGCTTTGTTCCGTTATCCGTTATTTGGGCTGCCAGCACATCGTCTTCTTCGCTAATGCGGACTGTAACCCGGTCCGCCCCGGCGTGGCGCACCGCGTTCGTTACGGCCTCGCGCACAGCACTTAATAACAGATAGGCAATATCCCCGTTTTCGGGGATCGCCCCCACAAATTCTATGGCGCAGCCCAGTGTGGCCGCCGCGTCCGTAAGTTGGCGCAGGGTATCATCCCCAGGCTCAGCCGTATCCCCCAAACTGACCTCCAGCTTTTCCACCGTTTCGCGCCACAGCGCAAGCACCGGCTCCAGGCTCTCGTCGGCGCTTGCCTTCAAAAGAAAACGACGGCCCGCCAGCACACAGCGCCCCAGTTCATCATGCAGTTTCACCTTGGAGGCGAGGATTTCCTCCTCCCGCTTGATTTGCACGATCTGCGAAAGGAGGTCTTTCAGCCTTTTGTGTTGGGCATGGAGGGCCCCGTTGCTCTCCACAAGCTCCTGCGAGAGAGTATAGAGCTTGGTAATATCCGCCGCCGTCGTTTGAATATAGGGTTCTCCTTCAATCGTAAGTTCGGCCCGCGCAAACTGCCGCACGCCGCCGTTTGAAAAGCGGAACGTCGGTAATCTGCCGCTCTGTACACATTCTATGCCGTTTTGGGCGCGGAATTCCGAAAGCTCTTGCCACAGTTCATCCGCGTTGCGCAAGCGGTACCCGCTTAAGTTCTCGGTCAGCTCGTACATTTTACGGTTGGTGAGCAACGGCATGCCGCTGGGTTTAGAGAAGCAAAGGCCGCTTGGCAGATTGTCGAGAGCCTCGCGGATCGAATCGGGCGTGATTTTTTTTTGCGCGATCTGCCATTCCCGCCACAACCCCAGTGCGCAGACGATGCCCGCTATAAGAAGGAGCAAAGCATGAACCGCCCAAGGCAGGCTGCCTACCCAATACCCGACGAGGCTGGGGAGACGGCTTTGTTCCCAAGCCTTTTGAATCTCCTGCAGAAAAAGCAAAGTAAACCCGACCAAAAACAGAAGTGACGCGGGCGCAAGGCAGGCGCGCGGGCGGCATTTGCGCATCCGCCGGAGGATCAGTAAAAAGAGCAGTCCGATGAGCGCCGCAAAAAAGAAGGAGAGCACGAAGGCTTTGCTTATATGAGATAAATGCAGGAACGTGATCATAAAGCATCTCCTCCTTTTTGCAGGCGTAATGCAATATGAAAGATGTTGGGTTCTTCCGCCTCGCAGCTTATGCGGCCGCCCAGTGCCGTTATCTGCTCTTCTCGCCAACGTGCGCAGGGGAAAGCGTCCGGCCCTGCATCGCTTTCTATTTCAATGGACAGTTTTAGAACATCCTCTTTGCTTGCAAGCGTAATAAACAGATTGCGCAACAAGGGAAGCGCGGCTTCAGCCACCGTTTCAAATAAATCGTAAAACAGCACGGCGTGCGCGGGATTCAGCGCCCCGATGGTCTGCATGGAAAAAACGCATCGCACGCCGCATGCTTCAAGGCTTTCAAAGGACTCGTGCAAGCAGCGCACAAGCTCCTGAACAGTTACGACCTCGCGCCCTTCAGCCATCAAAACAAGGTTGCCCCGGCGCTTAATGTAGGTTCCAAGCACATTGATTTCCCCAAGGAGCCGCAGCCTTTCAGCTTCATCCGCCTGCGGTGCGGCGCTGAGGTTATGCTTGATTTTTGCAAGCTGAGGCAGTGTGTGCCGCAGCGTCAAGTCGTAGAGCCTGTTTTGCTCTTCAACGTGCAGCAGCCTTGATTTTGTGGAGATTTCGTCCTCCAAAATCTCCACGCCGTCCTGCAATTCGGTTTCGGTATTGCGGAGCTGTTCGATTAACCGGGACAACTGCGATACATCCTCCTTCCAGATGACATGACCTCCGCGGATGGGGCAGGCGTGCAGAACGGTATTTGCGTCCGGCTGTACAGTCCCGGCCTCTTTTAACCGTTCAAACAATTCAGGCGAAACAGGTTCGGATAGCCTGGAACTGTAATGCGCAGAGCCGTTTTCGTCTACGATCTGCGCCGCGAGGGGGGAGGCGTCGAAAAACGCGCCGTATTTCGTATTGGAGGGAAGAAGCCCGGTTTGGATGCAGCTTTCCCAGAGACCCACTATAAGGGCGCAGAGCATGGCGGTCATTTCAATAAAGCCAAAGCCGGTTTTGGACTGGTCGATGCTATACAAAATGGTGTACACCACCGCTATGCCCATCACGGCCAGCGGCATCCATACCCGCTTTTTCGTATAAGGGACATGACTTTTCTTAAAAAGCAGCCAAATGACGGCCAGGAAGAAGCCCATTATCCAAAGAGCCACCAGAAAATACAGGACATTGTAGGAATAGTGTGAGTCCCAACTCACATAACCGGGCGCAAAGACAAAGGCCAAATAGTGATGGTCGTTTGTCAGCACCCCCAGAATTAAAGCCGCCGCCGGGATGAAAAGCAGGTGGTACCTTCGGCTGGGGCGCCAGTTCTCGGGCTTGCCAAGGCAGAGCGCCGCAAAAAAGCTCAAAAGGGGAATGAGTATCATCGGGATATAATAGGCGTACCACAGCCACCTTGCCGCGGCGTCAATGAAATCGAAGGGGCCGTGCTTTAGGGTGCGGATGAAAATCCAAAGCAGCATCAGGCTGGCGATGCCCAGCAGATAGGCCCTGATATGGCTGTGCATCATGCGCCGCCGGACCGACAATGTCCATGCGGCCAGCATGTCGATGTAGATGGTGAAAACGAGCAGGAAGCAAGCCACGTTGATGAGCGTGCTTTCACTTTTCACCAACCTGAGTGCGCCGGTTAGGATAAGCAGCAATACGACCAGAACCGCCACGCCTATTGGCTTTATACTTCTTTTCCTAATTCCGCTCGCCTCCTTTTCGCGCCTGCGTCCTTGGCAACCTGAAATATTCCACGATGCGGTCAGTTCTCGATATGTCGTCCTTTGATTTGTCAGAAAAGATTGTTATATGTAACCATTATATGGGGGTATACAAGTTTTTTCAAGTAGATGTGGATTTTACCATGCACGGTGAATGGCGCACTCCGCTGTATCGAAAATGATAGCACGTTATTAACAGCAGCGTCTTGCCGTCTACAGCAGAAAACCGCAGATCCGCCGCACTGTCATAGATATCGCCATATCTTCAAGCCCCAACGGAAGCAGCGAGTGCCTTTGCCGCTGCCTCCGTTGCAAGTCCGCCTTCAATTCCTCTCTTTCTTTTGCCATTTCCGTACCCTCGCTTTCATTGTTTTTTGTCTTATGCGTCTATTGCTCGCCTCTCTACTAAAGGCAGTTATACGGGTTATGTAGTAAAAATGTAGTAGAGCTATAATTTCGACATCTCATTATTAAAAGACGAAGCCCCGAAAACTGCCTGCTTTCGGGGGTTTTTTGCCTTATGCTACAAAAAAGATGCACAGTTTGGCGCGAGAACAAAAAAGCCGCAAACCATCTAACGACGGTTCGCGACTTGGTTGCGGCAACTTGCCGCTGGCGTACCCGGGAGGATTCGAACCTCTGACCTTTGGAGTCGGAGTCCAACGCTCTATCCAACTGAGCTACGGGTACATGCCGACAATCATAATAACACATAACACAAAAAATTGCACCCTTTTTTAATTAAAACAAAAGAAAAAGGCCGCGAAACTGCGCGGCCTCTTGTTTGCATTTCGAAGGATTTATCTGCCGATAAACTCCTTGACTTTCGCTGCCTTACCAACGCGCTTGCGCAGATAATACAGCTTCGCCCTGCGAACCTTACCCCTGCGGATCAGCTCAACGCGGTCAACACGCGGGCTGTGTATAGGGAACGTACGCTCAACGCCGATGCCATAGGACATCCTGCGGACAGTGAAAGTCTCGCGGACGCCGCCGTTGCGCTTGGCGATAACGGTGCCCTCAAACGCCTGAAGACGCTCGCGGGTGCCTTCAACAACTTTGACGAACACCCTTATGGTATCACCGACATTTATCACGGGAACTTCCGAGCGCAGTTGTTCCATCTCAACGGAACGAATAAGCTCATTCATGTAAAAACCTCCTTCCCACAAAGACGTTCGTGGGGCTATTTAAGCGATTTTCTCAGTACAATCGCGGCCCGAGAGGAACGCCCGTTTTACAACGCTTTGTATTATACCATTTAATCCATCAGGCCGCAAGGGTTTTTTCAATCTTGCTTTACAAATTGCAAATAAAATTGATCGCCCTGCGTTCTTTCTTCCACCAACACGAAACCAGATTTTTCGCATATGGATTTAAAGTAATTTTCATTCTGGAAGACGTCTTCCTTGTGGATGCCATATGTGGTGTGGACGCGCTCTCCGTTTGCATCGATGTCAAGCTCCACCAGAAATGGATCGGCCTTTTGAATGCGCGAATCCCAGATGTAAAGACCGCCGCCGGCCCTGAGCACTCTGCGGGCCTCATGCATCACTTTTTCATGCTTCCCTTTTTCTATGAACATGAAGCTGTAAAACGAGGTGACATTGTCGAAGGACGCATCCTCAAACTCCATGGCCGCCGCGTCCATCACAAGCTTTTTAAAGCCGCCGGGCGCCTCGTCCAGCTCCTCCCCACGGTTGCCGATAGCCGTACCTGGGACTGATAAATCCTGCCGATTACTCCCTCACCGCCACCGTCCATGTCGACTATACTTCCCTCCATCGTCCTTTTAAGCGTTATATTCGCCATAAACCCTCCAGCAAAAAAGTTTCTTTCATTCGTGAAAGCGCTTGGGGGATGAAATCCTCTTTGGGAAAAGAGGTTTCATCTTGGGGGGGCGGGCCCGGGGCAGCCCTTAAGGACGCTCTAAAAGATCTGGCCGTCGCTCACGGGTGATCTTCTCCGCCTGCTCCCTGCGCCATTTAGCTATGTTCGCCGCGTGGCCGCTCACCAGAACATCCGGCACATTGATTCCCTCAAACTCCGCCGGCCGCGTATAGTGGGGGTACTCCAGCAAGCCATCCGCAAAGGATTCCTCCTCAACGGATTCATCGCTGCCCAAAACGCCGGGCAATAGCCGAACAATGCTGTCGATCAGCACCATGGCGGGAAGCTCCCCTCCCGTTAAAACATAGTCTCCTATTGAGATCTCCTCATCCACGCATAGGTCGATCGCCCTTTGGTCAAGCCCCTCATAGTGGCTGCAAAGCAATATCAGCTTATCATAGCCGCTGAGCCTTTGCGCCTCCGCCTGTGTAAATGGCTTCCCCCTGGGCGAAAGATGCACGCAGAGTGCGCCCTCCCCCATCTGGGACTTTGCCGCGCGGATGGCATCACAAACGGGCTGTGCAGTCATCACCATGCCCGCGCCTCCGCCAAATGGCGCGTCGTCACAGCGGCGGTGCTTATCCTTCGTGTAATCGCGGATGTTCACATACTCCAGCTCCACAAGCCCGCTTCTTTGCGCCCTGCCGATTATCGAATGCTCCAGCGGGAAAAACATTTCCGGGAAAAGTGTTAGCGCCCTAATCCTCATGGACAGCCACCTCCAGGAGCATTTTGCCGTCCACCTGGATTATGCCGCCCTCAATGTCCACCTTTTTAAGGAGCGCCTTTATTGCCGGGAACATCAGGTTCCCTTTTTTACCCTTCACCACATAGACATCGTTTCCGCCCGCTTGTAGCACGTCTTTCAGCACACCGATATTTTCGCCCGCGTCCGTCACGACCCTGCAGCCGATGAGATCGGCGATAAACCAGCGCCCTTTGGGCAGCTTCACGGCGTTCATCCTGTCCACATATATGGAAAGCCCCCGCAAAAGTTCTGCGGCGTTCATGTCCTGCACGCCTTCAAGCTTGATGTAGGCAAAGCTTGCATCAACCCGGGCGGACTCCACATTTCGCCCCACCATGTTTTCGCCGTCCTCAAAAAAGACCTTTTCAAGATCCAAAAAACGGCTCACATCGTCAGTAAGGGGCAGGATTTTCACCTCGCCCCTTATGCCTTGCGGTTTTGTGATTGTACCGATGCAAAGATATTCCTGCATTCCTATTTTCCTTAAATAATCTCCAGCACTATGTTTTCGCCAGTCTTGGACGCCGCCGCCTTGACAACTGTGCGTATGGCCTTGGCGATCCTGCCCTGCTTGCCAATTACCTTGCCGATATCGCTCTGGGAGACTCTCAGCTCGATCACAGTGGAGTTTTCGTTCTTAATTTCACGAACATCCACCTCTTCTGGGTTATTCACCAGCGAACAAGCGATAAACTTTATCAGTTCAACCATTTTTATCTCCGATTTCTTTGCGTTTCTTTGCGCGCTCTTGCCGGTCTATACTCACTAGGCCTTTTCAACGCCGCTCTTTTTAAGCAGCGCCCTTACGGTATCGGTTGGCTGAGCGCCGTTGTTCACCCAATACTGGGCTCTTTCAGTCTTAACGACGATTGTCGCGGGGTCGGTCAGCGGGTCATATGTGCCGATTTCCTCAATAAACCTTCCGTCGCGGGGGCTGCGCTCGTCAGCCACAACGATGCGGTAAAAAGGCTTTTTCTTCATGCCCATTCTCTTTAAGCGGATCTTAACCATAGTCATTTGCCTCCAATTTGAAATCAAAATAAGTTTATGTCAATCTTACGATTGTCCAATTAAATAGCTAATCAAGCCAGCTTCTAGTTGAATAAGTTTCGCGGAAGGCCCCTGGCCCTCTTGCCTCTTTTGCCTTTGCCCATGCTGGTCATCTGCTTCATCATGGCTCTGGCCTGGTCAAACTGTTTAAGAAGCTGGTTCACCTGCTGAACGCTGGTGCCGCTGCCCGCAGCCACACGCTTTTTTCTGCCGGCGTTCAGGAGCCCTGGGTTCCTGCGCTCTGCGGGGGTCATCGAGCGGATTATTGCCTCCACGCGCCCCACCTGCTTTTGGTCGATATCTTCTTCCCTGATGGCCTGCGCTCCCGGCAGCATGCTTATCAGCTCTGAAATGCCGCCCATTTTTCTCATCTGTGCGAACTGATCCAAAAAATCATCCAGAGTGAACTGTGATGAGCGGATCTTCTTTTCCAGCTCGGCGGCGTTCTTCTCGTCGCAAGCGCTCGGCGCCTTTTCGATGAGGGTCAACACGTCGCCCATGCCCAATATGCGTGAAGCCATTCTGTCCGGATAAAAGGGCTCGATGTTGTTCACTGTGAGCTGCTCGCCTATGCCCGCGAACTTTATCGGCTTGCCGGTGACAGCCTTGACGGATATCGCCGCGCCGCCGCGGGTGTCGCCATCCAATTTGGTCAGGATAACGCCGGTGATTCCAAGCTGCTTTGAAAAAGCCTCCGCCACGTTCACTGCGTCCTGGCCTGTCATTGCGTCCACTGTAAGAAGTATCTCATTGGGACGAACTGCAGCCTCCATGCGCTTAAGCTCACCCATCAGCTCCTCGTCGATGTGCAGGCGGCCTGCGGTGTCGATTATCACCACATCGTTCAGATAGCGCATCGCTTGATTTCTTGCGTTTTTGGCTATCTCCACAGGGTCTGTCTGGCCCATCTCAAACACGGGCACTTCAAACTTTTCACCCACCACCTGAAGCTGCTGTATGGCCGCCGGGCGGTATATGTCCGCTGCTGCCAGCAAGGGTTTCTTGCCCTGCTGTTTCAGCCAGCCCGCAAGCTTTCCGGCCATGGTGGTCTTTCCCGCACCCTGAAGGCCGATCAGCATGATTATCGTCGGCGGGTTGGGGCTGAAATTTATCTTTGAATT
>JBNRMR010000069.1:0-9425 GCA_050309705.1 Christensenellales bacterium
CCCCCGCACCCCCTCCCGCCAAAGGGATATTCCCTTTGTAATCCCTTCATGACCAAACTCGATCAAAAAAAACACGCTTCCTCTCCCCTTTTTGCTAATTCGCGTTAACAACAAAGGAAGATTCTGCGTGTTCTTTGGGCTGTATAATCAGTCTAGCGTGTAGGGCATAAGCGCGATATGTCTTGCGCGCTTGATGGCCTCGGACACCTGGCGCTGGTGCTTCGCGCAGTTGCCTGACATGCGGCGGGGCAGAATCTTGCCACGCTCGGATGTGAACTTGCGAAGGCGGTTTGTGTCGGTATATTCAACGTGCTGAACTTTGTCCACGCAAAGCTGGCACACCTTCCGGCGGGGCCTGCGGCCGCCACGGGGCCTGTTAAAGCTCCTCTCGCCGCGGTTTTCCCTGCCTTCCTGTCTGTTTTCGGACATGCTTTTTCATCTCCTTCTAATTGAGATAACCGGAATGCGCAGCCGCCTTAGAAGGGCAGCTCGTCGTCATCCACGGTGGTAAAGCCCTCCCCGCCAAAAGTCGGCTGTGACTCGGCCTGGGGCTGAAAATTATTCGGAACATAGCCGGAGCCAGAGTCCTGCTGGGATTGGCCCGGCCTATCGAGGAATTCCACCTCGTCGGCGAAAATCTCCGTCACATAGCGCTTCTGGCCATCAGCGGTTTCATAGCTGCGGTTTTGAATCTGCCCCACAACGGCGCATTTCCTTCCCTTGTCCAGATATTTGGCGCAAAGCTCGGCAAGCTGGCGCCACGCGACGACAGGGATGAAGTCAGCTTCGCGCACGCCCTGCGCGTTGGGAATGCGGCGGTTGACAGCGATCGTGAAATTGCATACAGAAACGCCGGTGGAGGTCACCCTCAGCTCCGGTGTTCTGGTAAGATTGCCTATCAATATTACCTTATTCATCCTCTACTCCTCTTTAGGTCTTGTGCTGCGCCGGGGCGCCCACGGAAAGCTACCTTCTTATTACAAGATAGCGCATGATATCTTCGGATATCTGGAAATTTCTTTCCAGTTCCCTGGGCAGCTCGGGCGCGGCTTCAAAGTGCATCAGCACATAATATCCTTCGTTCTTCTTCTCGATAGGATACGCCAAACGCCTTTTGCCCCACTCGTCGATGCTCGTTATCGTGCCGCCGTTGTCGGTCACTATGGCGCTAAACTTTTCCACAACGCCTTTGCGTGCCTCTTCTTCCATGGCAGTGTCGATAATGTACATTGCTTCGTATTTGTTGGACATCAGGTTTCACCTCCTTATGGTCTCCGGCCCTGCGTCTTAAATTTTACCGCAGAGCAAGGGGGAATTTACGCAACAGATATTATAACATACAACGAATGTGTTAGCAAGCGAAATTTGCTTTGCTCCCAAAAACCTGCGGCATGTAAGCCCAACAGGAAAAAACTTTTTTGCTCTTTTGGCTATTGACAAAGGATGGAAGGCAATGTAAACTGTCACAAAGCATATTATATCTATAGGATATATATGTTTAGTCAATTTTCGGAGCAAGAAGGAGGCACATCCAAATGAAATCCATTGTTCTTTTCGTGTCAGGGTACAGCTTTAATGGTGAGCGAATGTGCTGTCGTAAGCACTGCTTTCCCACTTCGCGCAATTAGGCGAAAAGCTAAGAAAAAAGAAAGAGGTTTGCGATGAGCAGAAAATATAAATTTGAAACCATTCAGTTGCACGCAGGCCAGGAGCAGCCCGACCCTGCCTCCGACGCAAGGGCCGTGCCCATATATCAGACGACTTCATACGTTTTCAAAAACTCTGCCCATGCTGCCGCCAGGTTCAACCTGAGCGACGCGGGCAATATATATAGCAGGCTCACCAACTCAACTACCGACGTTTTTGAAAAGCGCATTGCTGCTCTGGAGGGGGGAGTGGCGGCGCTGGGAGTGGCCTCAGGCGCGGCGGCAGTGACATACTCCGTCTTAAACATCGCCCACGCCGGCGACAACATCGTCTCGGCAAAGACTATATACGGCGGCACATACAACCTTTTTCAGCACACTTTGCCCCAATATGGCGTCAGCACCAAATTTGTGGACGCAAACGAGGAAGACGCCTTTGAAAAAGCAATCGATGAACACACTAAGGCAATTTTTATTGAGACCATCGGCAATCCTAATGCCACGCTAATAGACATCCAGGCGGTGGCCGACACCGCCCACAGGCACAAAATCCCCCTGATTGTCGATTCCACCTTCGCGACGCCCTATCTTGTTCGCCCCTTTGAACATGGCGCAGATATCGTTGTCCATTCGGCCACCAAGTTCATCGGCGGCCACGGAACGGCGATCGGCGGAGTCATCGTGGACAGCGGCAATTTTGACTGGGAGGCGAGCGGAAAATTTCCTTCTCTGACCGCTCCCAACCCCAGCTACCACGGTCTCAGCTTCGCCAAGGCTGTGGGTCCTGCGGCATATGTAACTAAAATTCGGGCGACTTTGCTGCGGGACACCGGCGCCACGCTGGCTCCGCTGCACTCATTCCTATTTTTGCAGGGCCTTGAAACCCTTTCCCTTAGGGTGGAGCGCCATGTGAAGAACGCGCTTAAAGTGGTGGACTTCCTGAAAATCCACCCGAGGGTGGAGAAAGTGAACCATCCTGCCCTGACGGACAATCCTCACCACGGGCTTTACAAAAAGTATTTCCCCAACGGCGGTGTGACCATTTTCACGTTTGAGATAAAGGGCGGTGAAAAGGAAGCCCAGGACTTTATAGACAGACTGGAGATATTTTCGCTGCTGGCAAATGTGGCGGACGTCAAATCCCTGGTGATACACCCCGCATCCACCACCCATTCCCAGCTTAATGAAAAGGAGCTGCTGGAACAGGGCATAAAGCCAGGCACAGTCCGCCTTTCAATAGGCACCGAACACATCGACGACATCATATATGACTTAAGCCAGGCCTTTGGCGACTAGTCTTTTGCGCCTTCAGGCAAATCCTGATAGCTTTATCAGAATAATCCCTCAGCTTTTTTGCTGCAGGGATTATTTTTTGATATATTTCGCCAAGACTATTGACATATCTACATATATCATCTATTATTAGTAATCATACCTAATAACACTTTATGTTACCAGCAGAAGTGTTATCAACTGAAATTGACTTCACATGGAAAGAGCTTATATGAAAAAAATTGTTCTCTCCGCATTGGGCTTCGTCTTTCTGGCCTTCGGGGCCATAGGCTTGGCGCTGCCCATATGGCCAACAACCCCTTTCGTTTTGTTGGCGGCCGCTTGCTTTAGTCTTAATCCACAGCTTCGGTCGAGAATAATGCGCATAAGCTTTTTCAGAGAATATATAGAAAGCTATGAAAATGGGCATGGCCTTCAGCCCAGGACTGTGGCGCATAGCCTGGCGTTCCTTTGGACAATGCTGGCCCTCTCCGCCTATTTGATGAAAACATGGTGGGTCTTGCCGCTGTTTGCCATAATAGGAACCGGCGTCACTCTCCACATACTCCACATCGCCAAGCCGCGCAAAAGGCGAAAGCGTTTAAGGGGAGAGGTGGCGCCATGAACAAAAAGCTGGCCGGAAACATCGAAACCATATTTAACATCACATATCTTGCTACAGCAGCTGTTATGGGCGTCATACTTTTGAAGGGCAGCGGGCCCGCGGGTGTATTGCCCGGCGCCGCGGCGCTGACATTGGCGGGGGGAGATTCATTCCATCTTGCCCCCAGAATCGCCGCGGCAATAACCTCCGACAGGGAGCGCTTTCACCGGGCTTTGGGCCTTGGCAAGCTGATAACCTCCCTCACCATGACGGCTTTTTACCTGATGCTATGGCATCTTGGGCTGTCCCTCGGCTTCGGCGCATCCTCCGGTTGGACGGTCTTTGCATATTCCCTGGCACTTTTGCGCATAGTTCTCTGCCTTTTTCCTCAAAACGGTTGGCTTTCAAAGAGTCCGTCCCCGGTCTGGGGCATATGGCGCAACATCCCCTTCGCGCTCTTGGGCCTTTTAGTGGCTTTTCTGTTTGCCTTTTATGGCGGAGCATCTCCAGGGCTGCGCTTCATGTGGTTTGCGATATTGCTGAGCTTTGCGTTCTACATTCCCGTCGTTCTATGGGCGCATAAAAACCCCAGATTTGGCATGCTGATGCTACCAAAGACTCTCGCATATATTTGGATGATATCAATGTTCTTTTCACTTTAGTTTAGCGTTTAACCAAAAACGGTTTTATATAAAAAGGAGGTATAACAATGGATGATCGTAAAAAACTGACCAATGAGGTGGGGGCCCCAGTGGCCGACAACGAAAATTCCATAACTGCCGGCCCACGCGGCCCAGTCGTCATGCATGATGTGTGGCTGATGGAAAAAATGGCTCACTTTAACCGCGAGGTGATCCCCGAAAGGCGCATGCACGCCAAGGGCTGGGGCGCTTACGGCAAGCTCACCGTCAACCATGACATTTCCCAGTACACAAAGGCGAAGGTGCTGCAACCCGGCGCCGTCACAGACCTGTTCCTGCGCTTTTCCACCGTTGCCGGCGAGAGAGGCGCCGCCGACTGTGAGCGCGACATCCGCGGAGTGGCCGTGAAGTTCTACACCGAGGAGGGCAACTGGGATCTGGTTGGCAACAACACCCCCACGTTCTTCATCCGCGATGTCCACAACTTCTCCGACCTTAACCGCGCCGTCAAGCGGGACCCCCGCACCGGCAGGCGCTCAGCCCAAAACAACTGGGATTACTGGACGCTTCTGCCTGAATGCTTCCATCAGATCACAATCGTCATGAGCGACAGAGGCATCCCCGCTTCCTTCCGCAACATGCACTTCTTCGGCGAGCACACCTACAGCTTCTACAACAAGGACAACAAGCGGGTTTGGTGCAAGTTCCACTTTAAAACCCAGCAGGGCATCAAGAATCTTACAAACGAAGAAGCAGCGAAGATCAACGGCGAGGACAGAGAATACCACGGCAAGGATCTTTATGACGCCATCGAAAAGGGCGACTTCCCCAAGTGGACCATGTATGTGCAGATCATGACAGAGGAGCAGGCGAAGAACCACTACGAAAACCCCTTTGATATCACCAAGATATGGCGCAAGGCGGAGTATCCCCTGATTGAGGTGGGTGTGCTGGAGCTGAACCGCAACCCGGAAAACTTCTTCGCGGAAGTTGAACAGGCTGCCTTCACCCCCGCCCATGCGGTCCCCGGCATCGGCTTCTCCCCTGACCGCTTCCTCCAGGGCAGGCTCTTCTCCTACGGCGATGCTCAGCGCTACCGCTTGGGCGTCAACCACAACCTGATCCCCGTGAACATGGCGAAGGTTCCCGTGAACTCCTACCACCGCGACGGCGCCATGCGCGTTGACGGCAACTATGGCGGAACGCCCGCCTACACCCCCAACAGCGGCGGTTACTGGACTGCGCAGCCCGAAGTGGCCGAGCCGCCCCTTGATATCGAGGGCGCTGTCTGGCGTTATGACCCCAAGGACGATCCGACAGACGACAACTTCCGCGCCGGCGGAGATCTGTGGCGCATTTTGACCGAGGATAAAAAGAAGCTGCTGGTTGAAAACACCGCCGCCGATATCGCTTCGGTGACGGAAAACGTCAAATATCGCCACGCCGCCCATTGCTACCTGGCGGACGAGGAATATGGCGAGCGCGTCACCAAGGCAATGGGCCTTTGCACCGAAAAGGCAAAGGAGCTTTCAAAGCTGGATAACAACGCCCTCATAAAGGCGACCACTTAGCAAAGGTGCCGGAATTTGCCGGAAATTTCACGGGGAGTAGAGAGATGAAACAGCGACGCAACACAAGGCAGCGGCAGCTCATATTGGAAGCCGTCCGCCGGCACCGAGACCATCCCACAGCGGAGGAAATCTATCAGGAGGTCAGCAAAAGGCACCCGAAAATCAGCCGCGGCACCGTATATCGAAACTTGCGGCTGCTGATTGAGGATGAGGCTATTGGGCGCGCAAATGTGCCCGGAGTCGACAGGTTCGACTGGCTTAAAGAGCCCCATTACCATATACTGTGCCTGAGCTGCGGAAATGTTTGCGATGTGCCCATGCCCTATCTCTCCGCGCTGGACCAAGAGCTGACAGCACAGACCGGCTATGACATCCTTTCGCATAGCACCGTCTTTGAGGGCCATTGCCCTGACTGCCGCAGTAAAAGCGAGTCTGACTCTCCCCTCGACGAAAAAAACGAATAGCAGACCCCTACCAATAAGGCCCGGACTTTTCCGGGCCTTATTTTTGCTGGCTTATGGGGCCGCCCCACACCCCGCAAGCATTTGAAAGGGCTTGAGCTGAGATAAGACAATGTCAAAAATCGAAGAAGATGAGGCCGTGCCGTTCACCAATAAAAGAGGCCGAAGGTTGCTTCCCCTCCGGCCTGTGCATTTATTTGCGTTGTTATTTCGCCTGCTGGCTTTCGTTTTGCTTTTTTATCTTGCGCTTTTTCATGGATCTTATTATTACTATGACCACCACGCTAACACCCGCAAGTATGATCAGGCCAATAAGCGCGCCGGAGAGCCAGACCACAAAATCCTCAGCGTTTTCGATCAGCCTGTTGATGCTGCTCACAAAACTCTCCTGTATCCTTTCTCCCAGTGTGGGATCCACACTGCGGACGAGGGCAGGATCAGCCACTTCGCGGATTGAGATGTTCAGCGTGGAATAGCTGGTGAGGAAGTCCCACTGCTTGATGGTGCCCGTCAGGCTGTCGATCATGTAGCGCAGGTTTTGCAGCTCAGTCTGGATTCTCAATATGTCCTCAAGGCTTTCCGCGCTGTTCAGCAAGTTTTCTATGGTGTCATACTGAAGCTGGTAGGATTCAAGCCGTGCAACGGTGTCGTAGTACTGGGAGGTGATGTCGTCGGAATACTCGCTGTAGCTTTCCAGCACGCCAAGGACCTTCAACTGATCCACCGCTTGGCTGTACATATGGCTGGGAATTCTGGCTGTGTAGCTGCCGTAGCGGCCGGTGGAATACTGTTCTTTATCCAGGGGCTTGCCGCTTATGGATGAGCTTTGAGTATAGCCGCCCACAGCCGCGATAAGATCCTCTATCATCTGGGAGTCCACATCGAAGTTGGCGGAGGACATTGAGAGGCTGCCGTTGGTGATTATCTTCTGGCCGTGCTCGGCGGAAGTTGTGCCGTCCGTCGGCGGGAGGATGATGCCCTTATCGGCATAATCCGCTTCTGATGGCGCCGGCGTAACTTGGGGAGACTCAGCGGAGGCCATCGGTGCAGAGCCATAGCTCCTGGCCGCTTCACCCCCGCCCGACGTGGCGCTGTTGGACGAATATTCGTCGTAAGACCTCGCCCCCGGGTACTCAAGGCTTGTGAGATTGGGATTAAGGGAAGCCAGAGCCACCACGAACAAAACTGCGCAGGCTGCGACGCCTGTGAGCACCTTGGCGGCAAGGGGCCACTTTTTCCTGACCTGAGCGGGTTGCTCCCTTACCCTTTCCATCACATTTTCAAGCAGAGCATCGGGCGCCTTCGCCACCGCCAGCGTTTTTGACTTCTCCGCTATAAGCACGGCGTCCTCAAAGGCACTCTTGCAATCCTCGCAGCTTTCTATGTGTTCCATAAACTCGGGCAAGTCGCTGTCGGGCATCTGCCCATCTATATAAATATCCAGTTTATTAATGAATTCATTGCAATTCATCTTAACCACTCCTTTACCCTTTAGACGGCCTAAATGCTGAAAAGTTCCGGACTTGAGGAAAGGCTTTTCCTCAGGCTGCGCCTGCCCCTGCTGATCCGCGATTTAACGGTGTTAAGGTTCAGCTTCAGCATCGTCGCGATCTCATCGTAGGCCAGGCCGTGAACATCCCTGAGGACTATTGCCACTCTTTGATCCTCCGGCAGAGCATCGATTGCCGAAATCAGCTCGCGTGATGTGATCCCACGCATGACCTCGCCTTCAACGTCGTCAGATGATTTAAGATGAGCCGCGCTTCCCTCCTCCTCCATTTCCTCCATGGACAGGGAAAACCTGGTCTTTCGCTTTCTGAGCATGTCCAGGCAGGTGTTGGTGGCAATTCTATAAGCCCAGGTGGAAAAAGAAGCGATGTTCCTGTAGCCCGGCAGGTTTTGGTAAATTTTTATAAACGTATCCTGGGCTGCATCCAAAGCGTCCTGCTCGTTGCCCAGCATTCTCAGGCACAGCCCATACAGCCTGCCCTGGTAAAGCAAAACTATTTTCTCAAAGGCCTCAGGGTCTTGTTTAGCGGCTCTTTTTAAGGTGATATCGTCTAGATTCATTCTCACACCTCCTATATACAAAAGTATAATGCATTAAAGTAATATGCACAATACTATTTAAATCATCAATATCTATTGACGCAAAGCAATAGCTTTTTGTTTCAATATCGCCGCGCCTTGAAAAATGTTATAATAAAAACAAAGCTCTCATAATTCCATGGGTAATGAGAGGACTTCCCGCGCCGTTTCGGATATGCTTTGTTTGAAAGGAGTGATCGGGGATGGACTTAAGCTCAAGGCTCAAAAGGGCTGTCGATTACATCGAGTGCTGCCTTAAAGAGGGCGCGGAGATCGACCATAATCGGGCGGCAAAGCTGGCCCTCAGCAGCAGGAACGATCTTTCCACCTTGTTTTACAGCGTAACGGGAATTTCCCTGAGCGAGTATATAAGGCGCAGGCGTCTTTCGCTGGCGGCGCTGGAGCTTCAAAGCAGCGATTCTACGATAATCGATATCGCCCTCAAGTACGGCTACTCATCGCCCACCGCCTTCAACAGGGCTTTCCAGAACCAGCACAGGGCCTCGCCTCAGTATGCCCGAAGCATGAAGATATTCATTAACACCTATCCCCGCATCTCTTTTCATATCAAAATAAAAGGAGAAACCAGCATGAAGTGCAAAGTGGAAAAAAAGCCGGCGTTCACGGTTGCGGGAGTCAAGAAAGCCTTCCGCAACGATAGCGAAGAAAACCTGATCCCTAAGTTTTGGAGCGATCTTCCCCGGGAAAGCTATGAGAGGATGATATCGGTTTCAGGCGGCAGCCCCAAGGGATTTCTGGGCCTTTGCGCCGACTTTGACGGCAAGCATCTGTTCAATTATTACATCGCCGTTGCAACAGAGCATGATGACACAAAGGGCCTGGAGGTGCTTAGCATCCCGGAGGGAACCTGGGCCGTCTTTGAAGGCGAAGGCGATGTGACCGACCTCATCACGCGTATATGGAAGGAATGGTTCCCGTCGTCCGGCTACAGAAGGGCGGGCAACTCAATCCCCGATGTGGAGGTATACTTCGACTACGACTTCCCCAAGGAGAACTTCCGGTACGAGCTTTGGTACCCAGTGGTGAAAGTTCACGGCGATTGACGCAGGGAGGAAACGATGCAGGGCTCTGCCCCGCACCCCGCAAGGGGATTCTCCCCTCGACCCCCTTGTACTTTTGCC
>JBNRMR010000070.1:0-10338 GCA_050309705.1 Christensenellales bacterium
ACAATCTGGTTTGACACCCGGGACAGGATTTTGCCTGAAAACAGGTGTTTATATATGACAATTGCCTTCAGCGAGGGTGCTTACGGCGTGGACTTTTTGAAGGATGCGACCATTGGTCTGTTGTATAAACCCGCTGCGGACGCCAAAGCGGAGCATGTCATCGACAGGTTCACCCAGGTGCGGGATGTTTACGGGCATTTGGTGGAGGAGCGCCCTTCAGTGCCGGAGTTCAACTGCTTCAACAGGATGAAGGCGGATGTATTCGATCTTATGCGCATCGACCCAAACCATAAGCCCGGTCAGTTCTATTTCTATGAATTTGCCGGAAAGCCGGCCAGAGGCAGGCCAGCCCTGGTTCCGGGATATATGCCGGATTATCAGACGGAGCCGGTGCCTGAGGGGGTTCCCGCCTGGGCCTTCAAACAGGTGGAAATGCTCAGACACTATAAGTGCATAATAAATTACTACATAGACGAGAGAATGATAGAAAACGGAGAGCTGGGCGGCGGGCTTTCAGACGATGGTGACTTCGTGACAACATGGTGCTACCTGGTTATGATGGGCTCCGACTCCGAAAAAGTCTACGACGCAATGGTGAAAAACACCGATGCGTTCTATGACCAAGGTCTTTTCACAAACGGCCTTAGCTCAATACAGGCCGACGAGCTTCATTCCTCCGAGGAGGGGCTGGTTTCCGTTGCGGCATGCATGATGGCCAACAACGGCGATCCAAAGATGTTGGAGCGGGCCATGGAAAACGCTCGTCAATTGGGCTGGCTCACCGGCATCAACTGCGCCGGTCACAGACATGTGAAAAGCAGCTATTTCTCCGGCTCCGTCATGGCCAGGGAAGAGCCCTGGGGCGGCTCCCAACCGGCGGTGTTCTCCGCGTTTTGCCCCTCGTGGATGGTCTCCCGCTTCAATGGAAACGAAAAGATAAGAAATTATCTAAGAGAGTTAGCAGACGGCATATTGGCCCACTATGACTATGAAAACAACAGGATAAATAGCTATATCCGCTTTGATGACGACAAGGTTATCGGCAGTGTTTTCAGAAATGAGGGCAACAGGGCCATGCTTTTGGCGGCCACGGCCCAGACGGGCAACGAAAAGTACGCATGGATGCTGCCAGAAAGCCACAATATAAATGACAAAAGAACACCGGGCCTGACGAAGCACCCATTTCTGCCATTTGACGAAAAGGGCGTGCTGGATAAGGAAAAGATTGCAGAGAACTACGAGGCTCTTTGCTTCCACGCGGGGGTGAATCGCTATTACAACACCCTTGGAAGCTGTTGGATTGACAGGATTCATCTGCAGCAGGCCATGGTGGCATGCCACCGCACCGGCGATCCGTCAGGCATCAACACCCGCGCACTTTACGCCAACAGCCGCTTTGGCTGGCGCTTTGAAATGCCGGGTGACGATGAAAAACTGGCCATTATCGCCCCTGTCAGCAAGGGGGACAGCCTTAGAATTGTGGTTTGCAACATCAGCGGTGACGACGTGACGGCAAGGCTAATTGGCGACGAGATTGAGCCCGGACTGTGGAGCTTCAAGCACGGCCTTGATAACGACGGCGATGACATGATCGATGGCGGGGCCAGCGAGTTTACAGCCAAGTTTGAGCGCACCATGGGTGTTGAGCTGACCTTCCCGGCGAACGCCACTACCGTTGTGGAGGCAAGACTTGCGCAGCGCGGCACACCCTACTGGGACCGCTGCGATTTGGGCATAAGCAGGGATGATATCAGTATATATGACCACGGCATGAACGTGACTGTTCATTCTTTGGGCAATGTGGATTCCCCAGAGGCGGAGGTCGTGCTCAAAAATGCGGATGGGAAAATTCTTAAAAAAGCGGTGTTGCCGCCGCTGGAGGCCCCCAGGGATCTTTGGCCCAGATACCGGGATGTGATATTCAGCCTTCACAATGTGGAAAGCCTTGAGGGCTGCTATGTGGAGATCGACCCTGAGGGCAAGCTATGCGAAATCACCCGAAGTAACAATATAGTAAAGCTGTAATTGGCGCATTGAGGAAGCCCTAAAGGGTTTCCTTTTTTCAAAGTTTGATTGCTTTTTTTGAAAACATGTTGCATAATTATTCTATTGTGAATATTAACGGAGGACTGACATTGGTAAATTTTGGCTTGTTCCTGCTTACGCTCGCGGTGGGGGTGTTGGGCGCTTTCTTTGCGCGCAAAGCGAAGATTCCGGCAGGGGGAATGGTGGGCGCCATGATTTTGGTCATGACTTTCAACCTGCTGACCCAAAAGGGCTTTTTCTACGATGGTCTTCGTATGGTGGTTCAGATAGCCTCCGGGGCAATGATCGGTTCCAGTATGAAAAGGGAGCATATAAGGGCTCTGAAAAGCATGGTTCTGCCGATGTTGATACTGTGGGTTTTTATGTTGGTGATGAACGTGGCGGCGGGAGGGCTGATCATTGCCCTGAGCGATATGGATCCGGCCACGGCGCTTTTTGCATCGTCCCCCGGGGGTATGGCAGACATGGCGCTGATATCCTCGGAGATGGGCGCGAACCCGGCCTATGTGGCGGTTTTGCACCTGGTGCGCATATTGACGATCATAATGTTTATGCCGCCCATATACAGAAAAATTGGCGCTAAGGCCCCTGAAAGCCGGTTGAGCAAAGAGCATGACGAAGCCGTTGAAATTGTGGGCGAGAAGGACAATAAAAAGCGGACGGCAGAGCTTTTGATGACCGTTGCAACAGGCTCTTTGGGCGGCGTTCTTTTTGCCTGGCTGGGAGTTCCCGCCGGAGCGATGATCGGCTCGATGGTGTTCGTCGCGGCCTTCAGCGCAATAAGCAACCGGGCATACTATCCATCGTCTCTCAGGAGCTACACACAGATCGCCGCGGGGATATATGTGGGCATGCGTATGGATAGGGCCAGCTTTATGACGCTGCCGGATCTGATACTGCCGGCTTTGATCCTCATCGTCAGCGTGTTCATTTTTGCCTTTTTGACCGGCTATGTCATGCACAAGGCGACAAAGGTCCCCCTATGCACGGCGCTGATGGCGTCTACGCCGGGGGGTCTGCAGGAGATGTCCATTCTTGCGGACGAGCTTGGCCTGGACGCGCCGACCATAGCTCTCTTTCACACGTCAAGGCTGATGTTCGTCATCGCCGTTTTCCCGACAATGCTGAAGCTGGTGGTGACATATCTGCTGTAGCAGGATGGAGGCGGGGTTTTCCCTGGGGCGCTGACCCAGACCATGCAAGCCTTTGAAAAGGCTTAGTCGTTTTTCGCCAGGTACAGATCCATTGTGTCGAAAATCGTCATTGTTCCGCCGAGTTTAGTTATAATCTCGGCGATTTCTTTTTCAAAAGCCGTTTTAATGTCCGGCGGCAGGGAGATGTGATCGGAATAGGTGTTCAAAAGGCCGATATATTCCGCCGCGCTGAAATTTCTTCGGCCGCAGTAGAGGTGAATCTCCGCGTCTTTAAAGCCGAAGCTTTTTATGGCGTTCAATATTTTAAGGCGGTCTTTTTCGCCTTACCGCTTTGGTTTTGCGGAACCGGGGCGGTATTTGGAGTAGACATTTTGCATCTCAACGTGCATTGGGTTATCCTCCATTGCAGCGAAGGGCCGGTTCCAGAAAAGGGCCAGGGAGCCGCCTTTTCTGAGCAGCCTGCGGGCCTTGGGGTAGCCGATTTCAGGATCGATCCAGTGAAAAGCGGTTGCGGAGTAGATCAGGTCATAGCGCTGGCCATCTTCATAATCTTCAAAGCACCCATTGACTATTTTGATATTGGGATAGTCCAGAAACTTTTGCCGGGAATATGCAGCCAGATTTTCACCCAGCTCAACTGCCGTTATCAATGCGCCGGTTTCCAGGAAGGGCTGCGTGGCTTGGCTGGCGCCGATGCCTATCTCCAGGGCGCGCTTGCTTTCGTTCAGGCCGCAAAAGGCGATAATATCGGCAAAAAGCTGCGGGCAGTAGCGCGGGCGGAAGCGGTCATAGTTGGCGGCGTCCTCATCAAATGCTTTTCGTAAATCCACTTTATTTCCTCCTATAATTCTTCCGGCACGATAAAATCATTTGCTCAAAGCGCCTTTAAAATTGACAGTCTGTGGAAAAGACATTATGATTAGATTATAATATAAACTGTAAAAACTTAAAACTAAAAGGGAGTGAAGAAATGGCTAAAAAAACCGCGCTTGATTACGCAAAGATGGGGGCCGACACCCTTATCCGCAAGTTCACCGTGGAGGAGGTTCCCCCAAAAACCGCTTCCACTACCATCAGGGAGTGTTCCTTTCGGGGATGCAGCGCACATTCTTCCTTTCCCGCGAGCAAAAGTACTATGATTATATCAAAGACTGGGTGAATTACTATATCGACGAAAACGGCGAGATCCGCTACTGCGATGTTCGCGAGTTCGACGACATGCAGCCGGCCATCCTTCTTTACGACATCTACCAGAGGACTGGCGACGAGCGCTATAAAAAGGTGCTGGATCGCTTTGTGCCCATAGTGGAAATGTGGCCCACCAACGCCCGCGGCGGCTTTTGGCACAAATATCACAGGGAAAACCAGATGTGGCTGGACGGCCTTTACATGATCTGCCCCTACAGCGTGATGTATGCCCACCAATTCGGCGAGAAGGAATATTTCTTCGAGACCATTTACCAGCAGATGAACCTTATGCGCCGCAACATGACCGACCCTGTGACCGGCCTTTTATACCACGCCTGGGATGACTCGAAGGTAATCGACTGGGCGGATAAGGATACCGGGCTTTCGGCTGAGTTCTGGGGCAGGGCCATCGGCTGGTACGCCGTTGCGATACTGGATATTTTGGACTATCTGCCCGCCGATCACCCCCGCAGGCAGGAGTTTATCGACGCCGAGCGGGACATAATTAACGCTCTCATCCGCTTCCAGGACGATGAAACCGGGCTTTGGCACCAGGTGGTGGACAAAGGCGGCCAGGAGGGCAACTGGCTTGAAACCTCCTGCTCATGCCTATATAATTACGCCATATGTAAGGCCATCAAGACGGGGCTCATCCACAAGTGCTATTCGAAGTATGCCCATAAGGCATATCAGGGCGTTATCGACTCCCTCACCTTTGAGGGGGAAAATCTGATTGTGTCTAACATCTGCATCGGCACCGGCGTGGGAGACTACGATTTCTACATCAACCGGCCCACCGTCCAAAACGATCTGCACGGCATGGGCGCATTCCTCCTGATGTGTACCGAATACTACGACACCTGTAAGCAGGCGGGGATTTAGTTTTTCAGGGGAATGATCCATGGCTCCGCCCTGCACCCGCAAGGTTTTCTGCCCCGTTCTCCCTTGACCCCTTTATCACATGTTAAAAATGTTCTAAAAGGCTTGCGGGGTTCGGGGCAGAGCCCCGGGCCCCCCTTTTATTCTCTTCTTTCTTAACAAAGTACATACCATTCGCCACATATTTGTCCAAGAGTGAGGATTTTCGCGTTGCAAACCGACGTCCCATCGTGTCTATATAGGTGAGAGCAAAAAGAGAGGTGGTGTGCATGAGCAACGCGAATAACGATTTGAAGCTGGTCGGCCGCGTGCTGGCGGGCGACAAGGCGTGTTTTTCCCAGATCGTTGAAAAATATGAGAACAGAGTGTACCAAACCTGCTATCGCTTTGTCAAAAACCATGAGGACGCCCGGGATCTTTCCCAGGAGGCGTTCATACGGGCCTATGAAAACTTGGCCTCCTTTCGCGGGAGAAGCGCGCTTCTAACATGGCTGCAGAAGATCAGCGTAAACGTATGCCTGAATTTTCTGCGCAAAGAGAACCGTCTTGTGCTGATGCCGGGGGAGCGGCTGGAACAACGCGCGGGCCCGGAAGACGACAGCCCGGAGCGCCTGTTGGAGGAAAAAGAGCTCTATGAGCTGCTTGCGCTGGATCTGGACCGCTGCGGCGCGATAAGCCGGGAGATTTTCCTGCGGCGGCTACTGGACGGGACGCCTTTTCGGGAAATCGCCCAGCGGCTGCTGATTTCTCCGGGAGCGGCGCGCATGAATTATTCAAGAACCAAAAAGCGGCTGAAAGAAAGACTGCTGGAATATCAGGAAAGGGAGTGAGCGAATGCTTTGCCATGGCATTGAGGAAAACGCGCTGCTATACTTGGAAGGCTGCCTGAGCGCGAAGAAAAGGCGGCGTCTGCAAGCGCATATCAGGAACTGCGGGGGCTGCGGGCGGATGTTTGCGCTGATTGCGGCAAATTATCACCCACGGCTGCCGGTGAAGCAGCAGGAGCTTCGGCTTTGGAAGGGCATCAGCCCCGCGATAAGCCCGAAGGAAGATGCAAGGAGAAAAGGCTCCGTGCGCCGGCCCGTCGGGCGGTGGATTCTGGCCCTTTCGCTGTTGCTCGCCCTGCTGGTGGCCACGGCCAACGCCCAGACCATTTTCAAAACCTATAAGGAACTGACAAACGCTATGTTCGTGGACCGTGCGGTTCTGGGCAGCTCGCAAATCACCCATAACGGCATATACAGCGACGAAGAGTATGTGTCCGGCATATACGACAGCCACCGGGAGGAGATCGAGGAGCAGATCGGCTGGATGGAAACGGCGCAGATAGAAAATCTGACGTTTAAAGAAGATGGGAAGGTTTTCCGGGTGCAGATCGCCAAGGGCGTGGGTGGAAATTTCATCCGATACGGGTTTGAAGGGTATCAGACCTTTCAAAATGAGTATCTGAGGGATTTCGATGAGTATTATGTGCGGATATTAACGAGCAATACGACCCAATACCTTTCCGTTGACGAACTCATCGGCGCGGCCGGGGTGGCCCCGGTTTTGGGCTATGTTCCCCAGGGATACGGTCTTAAGCGCTGCTATAAGGTGGGCGACGCGCGGGAGAGCCTGATGCTGGAATACCAAAATGATGCGGGAGATATGCTGACCATCGCCCTGACACGCGGCAAAATGGCTTCTGCCAGCATCGGCGTTCCTGAAACAATGAAGGCCGCGGCGAATCTGCCCGAAGCTTCCGCGGGAGAAACGCAGAATGCTCCTTCCGCGAATTATGAGGAGCTGGAAATCGGCGGATATCAGGCGATTTACGCCGAGGAAAATGCCTACGGCCCGGCCGGGGAGCCTAGGACATTTAGAACCCTCAGCCTCTATCTGGGCGACGGCGCGAAGCTGCCTATTTTGCGGATCATGTCCGCCGCCCTGGACAGGGAAACCATGATTCAGGTGGCGCAAAACATCCATATCGAGAACCGGGATGAAAACCGCATAAGGGCCGCGGATTATTTCAAGGGGATACAGGATGAACGCGTTTTGGCCCACGCGGAGGAGTATCTTGACAACATCCGGGCCGGACTGACGGAGTTCAAGCTGAAAATTGACGGGGCTATCGAATTTTACCGTTACAGCCACAACGATGTCTATTATATCATGTACCGCGAGGTTGAAACGGACGCGTTTTCCTCCCTCATACCGCTTCCGATCAACCTGGACGAGGCTTTGCTGAACCGCTTTGAATACGCGAACGTGCAGGTTTTCGGCAGGCCATATACGGCGGAGAAGAACTATGCGCTAAGCCTTGTCAATCGAAGGCGCGACTCCATCACCATTTCGATGGAGAAAAGGATGGAGCGGATGGAGGGCCTGTGCCTGACGGATCAGCTCATAGCCCACATGTGCGGCACGCAAAACGAGGTAAAACCCCTGTTTGACAGCGCGGGGTGTCTGTATTATCTGATTGAGCCCATGGGCAGGTCGGGCCTGTGGCTGCTCAAGACGATGTACGAGGAGGACGGCATGGCGCGCATGTATGACTTTTATATCGCAAAGGATATACTCGCGGATGAGCAGGCGCTGATGGATTTCATCAACGGCCTATAAATGCCCGGGGAAACGACGCAGGGCTCTGGCCTGCACCCGCAAGAATTTCTGTCCCGCTCTACCTTGACATTTTATCACGGGTCAAAAATGTTCTATAAAGTTTGGGTCAAGCCTTTTCAAAGGCTTGCGGGGTCTGGGGCGGAGCCCCGGTACGCCCAAGTATAATCCATTAGGGCCCTGCCCTGCAGACAGCGACTTCTCAACGTTCTATAAAGTTTGGGTTAAACCTTTTTAAAGGCTTTCGGGGTCTGGGGCAGCGCCCCAGCGCCACCCCCCAAAAGCATGACGCGGTACGCTTCACAAACAAAAACTGCCGGCGCATTGCCGGCAGTTTTGCTTTGTTTTTATTATTTGGTAAAGGATTAGTCCTCGATTTCCTCCATCTTCGCGCTGGCGATGATCTTCTGGGCGATGTTGGCGGGCACTTCTTCGTAGCGCACGAACTCCATCGTGAATGTGCCACGGGCCTGAGTCATGGAACGCAGATCGGTGGCATACTTGAACATCTCGCTCTGGGGCACTTCCGCCTGAACTTCCTGGCCTTCCTCAACCTGATGCATGCCCATGATGCGGCCGCGGCGGCGGTTCATATCGCCGATGACGTCGCCCATGTAATCGTCCGGCACGACGATCTTGGCCATATAAACCGGCTCAAGCAGAACGGGGGATGCGTCCACGCACTTGCGCAGGGCAAGCCTTGCAGCGATTTTAAAGGCCATTTCGGAGGAGTCAACCGCGTGGTAAGAGCCGTCATAGAGTGTGGCGCGAATGTTGACCACGGGATACCCGGCCACGATGCCGCGGGGCAGGTTTTCCCTGAGGCCCTTTTCAACTGCGGGTATGAACTGGCGCGGAACAACGCCGCCTACAACCTTGTCCACGAATTCAAACTCGACCTCGGAGTCGAATATGGGCTCGAACTCGACCCAGCAGTGACCATACTGGCCGTGGCCGCCGGACTGCTTCTTGTGGCGGCCTTCCGCCTTGATGGACTTGCGGATGGTCTCCCTGTAGGGAATCTTCGGGTCCACCAAAAGGGCCTCGGCACCAAACTTGGCCTGAAGCTTTTTAAGGAGGATTTCCATCTGAAGCTCACCCTGGGCGGACATCAGCATTTCCTTGGTGTCGCTGGTCTTTGTGACAGTGAAGGAGGGATCTTCCTCCATCAACCTTGCAAGGCCGGTGGCAATTTTATCTTCGTCGCCCTGCTTTGCGGCAACCACGGCCATGGATATCGCCGGCTGCGGGAATGTGAATTCGGGGTATTTTATCTGCTTGCTGGCCTCGCAGAGGGTGTGACCTGTGGCTGTGTTTTGCAGCTTGGCCAAAGCGCCCACATCGCCTGCGATGAGCTTATCAACGTTGCTTTGTTTCTTGCCGCGCATTGTGTAAAGGGTGCCAATTTTTTCGCTCTTTTCTGTGTTGGGGTTATAAAGAGGCATATCAGCGGTGAGAGTGCCGGAAAGAACCTTGATGAGAGACAGCTTTCCGACAAAGGGGTCTGCGACGGTCTTGAAAACCTGGGCGCTAAAGGGAGCGCTTGCGTTGCCTTCGCGGGTTTCTTCTGCGCCTGTGCGGGGGTTTTCACCCTTATATGTTTTGTCCGCAGCATTGGGCATGATGCTGATGATGGTATCCAAAACTGCGCTTATGCCGACGCTATCAATCGCGGAGCAGCAAACCACGGGAACAACCATGGCGCTGCTTATGCCTATGCCAAGGCCTTTTTTGATCTCGTCGTCGGTGAGCTCGCCAGCGTCAAAGAACTTTTCCATCAGATCATCGTCGGCTCCGGCGGCGGCTTCGGAAAGCTGCTCTTTCAGCTCGTCCATTTGGGCCTGAACTTCGTCAGAGGGGCTTGAGACCTTAAGGGTCTTTCCTGCGCCGGTGTAAACATTGCCAGAAAGCAGGTTAGCAACGCCGGTAAACTGGCCGCCCTCGTAAACAGGCACCATTATTGGGGCGATTGCAGAGCCGCAAAGCTCCCTGAGCTGCTCAAGACACTTGTTATAATCGGCATGCTCCCTGTCCATGTGGTTGATGACTATCAGATGGGGGATATTCATCTTATGGGCAAGCTTGTGAGCCTTTTCGGTGCCGACCGAGACTCCGGACTGGGCGCTCATGACTATCATCGCAAAATCCGATATCTTAAGGGGAGCGTTCAGCTCGCCAACAAAATCAAAGTAACCGGGGAGATCTATGAAGGTGATCTTCTTTTCCTTCCATTCCAGGGGCGCCAAGGCAGCGCTTATGGAAGTAGTGCGCTTGATTTCTTCGGGGTCGTAGTCCGTGGTGGTGGTTCCGTCCATTGTTTTGCCCATTCTTTCAATTGCGCCCGCGGCGAACAGCATAGCCTCGACCAGCGATGTTTTGCCGTCGCCGCCATGACCAATCAAAGACGCAGTAAACAGGTTTTCAGTTCTATAGTCCTTCATGTATATCCTCCCTTGGCATTGTAGATAAA
>JBNRMR010000071.1:0-7352 GCA_050309705.1 Christensenellales bacterium
AAGCCAATATCCTCGCCCTCGTTATTCTCCTCCAGCAGGATTGTTCTATAGCCGAACGCCGGGACTTTCAGCGGAACCAGCAAGCGGAAATACAGGTGCGCCCAATAGGCCTTCTTGCTGCTGTCAACAAGCTGAACCGGGAGCAAATTGTGGCTTCCGTCCCTAATGCAAGCGCGCTCCGGGGCGAATTCCCAGTCCCAAACTTTCAGCTCAACCAAGCCGTTATATTCTGCGTCTGTTGGGTTGAATATATTGAATAACCTTTTTTCGCCACCTGTGAAGCCGGCCGCCTCGGTATATCTGAACTCAGTCACGCCGAAGCCCACGCCGCCGCCTTCGGCGAAGGATTCCTTGAGTATCTTTGACTCGGGGAGCAATGCAGCAGTGTCAATTTTTGCGGACAAAGCCCGCACGGCGGAGTTAGTACGGGCGCCCACGGTTGCCATTGTGCGCTGAAACATTCCCATGGCGTATTCGCGGGCGGAGATAACGCAGGAACCGGGTAGTATATCGTGAAAGTGACTGAACAGGACATTTTCCCATGCATCGGCAAAATCCTCCACCGAGGATTTGTAGCCGCCGCAAAGCTGTGCCAGCGCGCTGAGGGCTTCCGCTGCGCCAAGTGACCGCTCTGCAACGCGATTCGCTTTTTTAATGCGAGTTTGGGTGGTGTAGCAGCCGTCGAATATGAAGTTAAGCTCACCCTTAACCACCGGCAGGTCCTGCTGTTCCAGATATTTGAAAAAGTCGATCAGTCTTCCAAATTCTATCGTGGGCATACACGGCCACGTTCTCATATCCAAAATGCGCTCGATATCACGCCTTGTGACGCCGCCGCCGTGGTCTCCCACGCCGTATACATGGCAGACCTTCTCAATTCCGTTAGACTTGCAATAGCTCGGCACATGTATAAAGGACTTATTAGAAATCTGCTCATTATACCAGGTAGACTCCCTCAAAACGACAACCTGCGCGCCGGAGGGGGCCTCCCACTTATACAGGCTGTGCTTATCATGGGCGCGGCAGTGGTAGTAATACTTTACGCCACCGGAATTAAGTATTTCAGGCACTTGGGAGCAATGGCCAAAAGTGTCAGGCTCAAAATCAATCTGGAAATCATCATCGCCTAAACCCAGGAGCTTTTTAAGGTACTGGCGCGTATACAAAAGATGGCGGGTCAGGCTCTCTCCGTTGGGCATATTTTTGTCCGTCTCCACCCAAGTGGACGCGGTAACTTCCCATTGCCCGGATTTTATACGCTCGATGATTTCAGGCAGCAATTCGGGCGCGAATTCCTCAATGATTTTATACACCGAAGCTTGGGATTGCATGTATGTAAATTCGGGATACTCCTTCATTAGCTGAAGCATTGTGCGGAGTGTTTCGATGGTGATGACGACTGTTTCGTCGAATGCCCACTTCCAGTTCATGTCAATGTGGCCGTGTCCGACACAGGAAACAGTGATGGATTTCGCCGCTGATTTTGCTGGAGCCAGCATCTGTTCAAGCTCTTCAACGTCACTGCGTCCTATGGCGCCGCTTTCTTTGTAGCGGTCATATAGCCACGCGGTCGCGCTATCAAGCAGATTGCCGTCGGTAAACATGCCTGCGTTGAGCATTTCATCGAGGTAATGGAGTTGTGTAACAGCACGCTGACCCCAGTATTCCTTCAGCGTGGTACGCAGCTCGTGCTGCTTTTGAGTGGTTGTTTTTGACATAAAAGGTCATTCCTTTCGGTTCCTTGTTATTGCCAATTACCTATATATGGTACTGGAGGAAACGCTGTTTGTCAATCATTTAACAATATGTCCTTAATGCAAATCAAAAAGACTTTCCAGTGCTCCGAATGCCTGGAATCAAAGGAGCGGTAATATTTTATATTGAGACAAGGAGCCGCTGTTGCACATGAAAGCCTGATGCTTTTTGTTAGCCGGCGCCAAAGATATGACAAACCTAGCAGCCCTAGGCCTGGGGTGAAGTGTCTTCCGGCATGAGCAGCGCATCAGTCAAAAGATCCGCCGCGTTACATGAGCAAAATATGCATAACAAATCGCTAAGCCTTCAAAAGCGCCGCGGAATAATCCGCTATGGCTTTTGCTGTGGCCGTTTGTTATAATAAGCTATCAAGAAAATTAATTCCATTTGCATTATGCGAAAAATGAAAAGGCGGTTTAACAAAATGAAAATTGTTACGCAAACAAGCAGGATGTCACAGCAGTTTGGGGACAAAGAAGCCATCAGACTATTGGCCGAGATTGGTTATGACGGGCTGGATTACACTATGTTCAACAAATCGAATCTGGAAATGCTCGACTCACCGAATTACGAAGAATACGCTGTTGAATTGCGGAACTGTGCGGACAAACACAATATTCCCTTCACGCAGGCCCACGCTCCATTTCCAACAATTGAATTTGGCAATGACAATTACAACGAAATTACCCGCAGGCGCATCGAGCGTGCGATTATAGTCAGCGGCATATTGGGTATTAATCATGTGGTAGTGCATCCGGTAACTACGTCTGAAAATCAAAGGCAAATCAATATTGACTTTTATAACAGCCTGGTACCGTTATGCCGTGAAGCTGGCGTGAAAATTGCGCTTGAAAATATGTTTATATGGTCTGCGGCAAGCAACCACGCCCTTCCCGGGGCTTGCAGCCCTTCAGAGCAATTCTGCGAATATCTTGATGAACTGGACTCGGATTTCTTTGTTGCCTGCCTTGATATTGGTCATGTGGGCTTGATCGCCCCTGCCTGCGCGGACGGAAAAAAGGAAACAGCGCAGGACGCAATCCGCGCTCTCGGTAAAAATCGGCTGAAATCTTTGCATATACACGATAACGACAAGCACACCGATCTTCATTCGCTGCCGTTTTTGCATTCGCTTGATTGGCAGCAGATCATGAAGGCGTTGAAGGAAATTGAATATGACGGGGATTTTACACTGGAAGCGGATAATTTTTTGATGAAATTCCCGGATGAATTGCTTGTGGACGCTTCGAGATTCATGTTGCAGGTTTCACGCTATCTGACGGGGTTATCTTTTCCCCGATAACATGCGCTCAAATTGCGCCGCGGGCTTTTCACTTTTCTCAAAAACACCTGCGGATGACAGGAACACCATGGCTTGATATAAAAAGGCTACATTTCAACACTGGTGTCTTCATTGGCGTATCCGCGCTTGATTATGAGGGCGCAAAGAAAAAGAGGCCGGCATTATAACTCGGCCTCAATCTCCCTGGCGCGCTTAAGTGAAGCGCCATTTTACCGCCACTACAACAGCGGCTTTTCGTCCAAAATTCCTGTGCTTAAAGCGCATGGAGGGCTACCTTTTACTAAAGGTTTTATATAGCGCGGTGCCGCATTCCAGCAAAAAAATGGCGATTATTACCACGCTGACTATGATGGAGGGAGATGCCGCCTGAGTTTGCATTATGCTAAGTAGATCAAAGCCGGCTAAATCAAGGCTGGCGATGAACTCTACAAACTCTGCGCTGAAGATATTTGGTCTGTTCACCAGATAGAGCATTACGGCCATGTTTACAACAGCGCTGATTATCGCCGCTGCACAAACTGCGGGGGTCCATCTGCGCTGCTTTATCTTTACCACCAGTTCTCCGATATCAAGCAATGCCATAGCGACAATTGCAGGGGCGCAGGCCGACAGAAAGCCGGGGCTGAAAAGGCTGCGAATTTGCGTTTCACCGTCCTGTATGATGAAAGCAATGGGCAGCTTGCCAAGGCAGAGCAAAACCGCCAGCGCTGCGAATATGACTGTGAGCACAAGCTCCACGATGCTGTCTGAAAGAGGAATGCGCCTCTTATCATCAGGGAGAATTTCAGGCAGATCATTGACGCTCCACTCGCCAGTGCTGGCCGGGTACGCGCCTGTGCGTTCGGCGATCACAAAACCAATGGTGATCCAAAACAGTGCCTGTAGCGCTGCGTTAAGTCCCATTGATATTCCCTTTGAGAGAACGCTGCTGATGATATCAGCCGCGGAAACAGGTTCGCCGCCCATGGCTTGGACTGCGCCGAGAATCATGCCGATGATCATTACAATTGCGCCCACAAGAGGCAACACCCATTTTAGGGCGCGAACATACTCGTCATAGTAGGCGGGGGAAATCAAGTAGCGGGGGTTTTGGCGGTACTTTTCAGCCAGCGATGCGGGTGAGCCCAGTTCGGTTAAAACTGACGTGATATCGTCATCGGCCGCGTCGGGCGGCAGCATGTCGTATATGTTGGCTCTCAGCTCATCGCTTACTTCGTACTTGTCCTTTTCGGGCAGACGGCGTGAAACGTCATAGACGTAGCGCTCAATTAGATTTTTCATCGATATCATCCTTTCCGATAATGGACTGAAGACTGTTTTGCATTTTTGCCCACTCTGACAGTAGCCGCCCATAAACATCATGGCCCTTTTCGTTTATTGTGTAATATTTGCGCGGGCGACTTTCGCTGGTGTCCCAATCGCTGACCAGAAGCCCTTGGCTTTCCAGCCGCCGTAAAAGTGGGTAAAGAGTGTTGGCCTCGATTTCGATGCCTTTTTCCTGCATCGTTTGAAGCAGGGCATAGCCGTAATGCGATTGCTTCAGACAGCCCAAAGCCGCCAAAGTCAGGCTGCCTCGACGAAGCTCTGTTATGAATACTTGCAGCTCCTTTTCCGACATTTGATCACCTCGTTGTCATTATACTGTGTGCTACACAATATTGTCAATATAAAATATATTATTTTTGATAAAAGTTATGAAAAAATATACGCGATGTATGCTACAATAGGATAAGTAAAAACCCATTTGATGGAGGAAAAGTGAATATGATAATCAAAAATCTGCGGGATGAACACCTGGAGCATAAAGCCCAGCATCCGGGCTATGAGTATAAAAAGAGGAAGATCGTCGGGCGCGGAGATGCGAAGCAATGCGTTGTTTCTGTGTATGAAATACCTCCGGGGAAGGCCGCTTACCCCTATCATTTTCACAGCAGCAATGAGGAGGTGTTTTTCATATTAAAGGGCTCCGGCAAGCTAATTACCCCCGAAGGTGAAAGGGCAGTGGGGGAGGGGGACTTCCTTTTCTTCCCGGCGGGCGAAAGCGGCGCACATAAGTTGGTCAACGCTTCTGAAACTCAGCATCTTATATACATTGATTTTGACACAAAAAACGATATCGACATCGCAGTTTACCCTGATTCGAACAAGATAGGCGTTTGGGGCGGGGGAATAAACCGCACTTTCAGGTTGGATGACAACGTGGACTATTACGAGGGCGAATGAAAGTCCGCGCCTTTGACCAGGAGGGCAATCCCTGCTTCAGGGAAAGCGGAAGGGTGCGTTTTGCAGTGGAGGGCTGCGGTGAGGTTCTGGCGGTGGACAACGGCTCTTTGATGCACGAGGAGCCATACAAAGCGGATAGCGTGCACATGCACCATGGAGTGGCCAGTGTTTTAATAAGGTTAAAAGGCGAGGAAGGCAAAGTTTGTGTGAGCGCCTTCGCCGAGGGGATGCAGCCCGCCACTTTGGATTTGCACTGCGAAAAATGATCAGCGAATGGAGGAACCGGGTATGATTTTGGCGATTGTGGATGCTCCATGCAAGGCCTGCTAAGGGGCGGCGGCTGCATGGAGCGGTAGATATCTAAGACTGCCGTCCCAAAGGGCTTTGCGTTTCATTCTATTTTTAGATATGAAAGGGCATAGCCATGAATGAACAAAACAAAGAAATTCCTCACGAGCTTCACGATATTCGGGGTTTCCTTATACTCTGGGGCTCTCAGGCCGTATCCACCCTTGGAACGGCCATGACCAGCTTCGCCCTCGCCGTTTGGGTTTATGAGCAGAAGGGGACTGCCACAAGCATCACATTGCTATCGGCTTTTTCGTTTCTGCCGTCGGTGCTGTTTTGCTTTGTCGCCGGGACGATTGCCGACAGATGGAACAAGAAGCGCATAATGCTGCTGGCGGACCTTTTTGCCGCCTTGGGAACGGCGGTAGTTTTGCTGCTGTATTCATCGGCAAGGCTGCAAATCTGGCATCTTTATGTGATCAACTTCCTTCTAAGCTTCATGAACGCCTTCCAAAACCCGGCGTCCTATTTGGCCACAAGCCTATTGGTTCCAAGAAAACACTATGTCCGGGCCAGCGGCCTTCAGGCGTTTTCAAGGTCTTTGGTCACAATAGCGGCCCCTGCTTTCGCCAGCGCCTTGCTGGCCTTCGGAGGGCTTAAAGCGGTTCTGCTCCTGGACCTTGGCGCCTTTGCCGTGGCGTTTTTTTTACTGCTGTTTTTCATTAGGATACCTGAAATTAAGCACAGCGCGCAGGAAACTAAGGAACGGTTCCTTAAAAGCTGCATGAAAGGCATAAACTTTTTGAGGGAGCACAGGGCGCTATTGAGCATAATCCTGTTCTTTGCCTTCGTAAACTTTATCGCAAAAATGGGCGGCTACGGCATGATGCCTGCCATGGTGCTGTCCAGAACCGGGGGAGACAGGGCGGCCCTGGGCATTGTGGAGGCGGCGGTGGGCGCGGGAACCCTTGTGGGCGGACTGATGGTGACGCTGATGAAGCCCGCCAGAAGCCGCGTGAAGGTTATATTCATATCTTGCGGGCTTTCGTTTTTGCTGGGAGACGTGGGCCAGAGCCTGACTCACTCGGCCCTTCCTTGGGTTGCGGCGGCCTTCGCATCAAGCCTGCCACTGGCGTTTCTGAATGCAAACCTGACGGCGGTGATGCGCTCTAATGTGCCGATAGAGATGCAGGGACGCGTCTTTTCCGCCAGGGACACGATACAGTTCAGCGCCATACCCCTGGGGCTTTTTTCGGGCGGTCTGCTGGCGGACCATGTGTTTGAGCCGCTGATGCTGGGGAGCTCGCCGCTTCAAAGCGCTCTTTCCGCCATATTTGGAACCGGAAAAGGCGCTGGCATTGCGCTGATGTTCTTCATCGTGGGAATAGTGGGCTTTGCGGCCAGCCTGGCCTGTCTGAAAAACCCGCTTTACAGGGAGCTGGATGAAGTTTAATCAGTAAAAATGTTGACCAAATGTCAATAAAATGATATTATTATAGCAGAATAAACCGAAAGGAGCGAGAACGGTGGAAGGCAAACCACGAGGTAGCCAAAGGAAATTGAAATACCCTAGCGGGAACACAAAAAGATATGCCGGAATGGCCTGCGGGCTGCTGTCCATCGGCTTCTTGCGCCGGTGAAAGCACCGCTTGCTTAAAGCCGCCATATTGGCGGCTTTTTATTTTCTGTGATTCTTTTGCGCTCTCGCTGGGAAATCTAAAGAGAAGGAGTGATCCCAGTGAAACTTTTTGTAAGAAACAAAGACGTGTCAACGGCTGTAAAG
>JBNRMR010000072.1:0-23804 GCA_050309705.1 Christensenellales bacterium
ATATACGACACATTGATGTACCTGCCCGAGAGCGGCCATGACTTCGAGCCCCGCCTGGCGGAGACCTGGGAAGTGAGCGAGGACGGCCTTAGCTACACATTCCATCTGCGCAAGGATGTCAAGTTCCATGACGGCAGCCCCTTCACCGCCGAGGACGTGAAGTTCTCCGCCGAGCTGTACAGCAATTCCAGCTATCAGGGCGCTGTGGTGGACGGCCTTTCCAGCGTGGAAGTGGTGGATGACCACACAGTGGTGCTCCACACCGCAAACGTTTTCTCCCCCTTCCTTGAAAACATCGCCACGATGCGCGTCGGCAGCAAGGCCTACCATGACTCCGCCTCTGCCGAGGACTTCGCCAACAAGCCCATCGGCTGCGGGCCATATGAATTTGTCAGCCATGAGCTGGGCAGCACAATCACCCTTAAGGCCTACGAGGACTATTACAGGGGCGCGCCCTCCATCAAGGACGTGACATTCCGCATATTGGCGGACGATGCCACAATCGCCGTTTCCCTCAAGACAAAGGAGATAGACTTCGTTAAAATCAGCGAAACCAACTACGCTAACCTGGAAGGCACTGAGGGCATCAAGACAATGGAAGTGCCGGAATCCCGCTTTGGGTTTATTTCGCTGAACCATGAAAAGGAGCCCTTCAACAATGTGAAGTTCCGCCAGGCCGTTGCCTATGCCATCGACCGCCAGAACCTGCTGGATCTTGCCATGGACGGAATCGGCACTGTTAACTCCAACATCATCAGCCCCCTGCGCTTCGGTTATTCCGATGACCAGCCCCAGTACGGCTATGATCCCGAAAAAGCCAAGGCTCTGCTGGTCGAGGCAGGCATCGAAACGCCCTATGATCTTGGCGTTATGCATGTGGGCGAGCAGTACAGCACCCAGGCCCAGGTGATACAGAGCGATCTTGCCGCCATCGGCCTTGATGTGAAGATTGAGGTGGTGGAGTTCAACACCCTTCTTCAGAACATGTTCAATGGCGATATCGGCGTCACCACAATGTCAATGGTTCTGGAGGGCACCACCCAACAGTACGCCATGGCCCTCACCAGCGACTATGTGGGCATGGCCAACAATGTCCGCTACAGCAATCCCGAGATCGACCAACTGTTTAAGGATGCGGAGCTTGCCATCGACAATGATGAGCGCTTTGAAATCTATAACACTATTTTCACAAAGGTGCAGGAGGAGGCCGTGTTCATCGTCCTTTACAACACCACCTGCCTTTATGCCTATAACGACCAGCTGAATGTTCCCCAACTGCCCCTGGAAGGCGATTTCTACATCTACGATTTCCAGTGGAACCAATAAGGCGCAGGCATGAATCATAACTTTCCCGGCAGAAAAGCCCGCAGGCGCAACGCGGAGGAGCGAAGCAACATATTGAAGATCTTCGGCGCTGCCGCCGGGGGCATGATAATCGGCGCGCTTGTATTTCTTCTGGTTTTGCTGATAATGAAATCCCTAGCCTGAAAGAATTTTCATTGCAAAAAACCGCCCGGTCTTAATGAGAGATCAGGCGGTTTCTTCTTGTCTTGCCTATTGTATATTGTCTGCGTTCTGAGTGGCGATAAACTCCGCTTCAAAGCCAGCCAGGCATTCTTCAAAAGTTTTGCCTTAGTAAAAATATGGATTAAAGCAGTCCCACACGGCCTTGTTCAGCGGCCCATTGTCCATTATGACCGCGCCGGAAGATTAAAGCCTATGGGCATCACACGCTGCCCGCCATCCCGGGCAAGGCCCCGATAGTCGATCTCGCTATTGCGCTCATAAGGTTTGCTTCGTCGCCCACCGGCAGCATGAGCAGCAGCGCCAATAAAACAAAAGCGCGACTCCAATTCCTTTCACCGCAAATTCTCATCTTGTTTTCATTTCTTTCAGCTTATATTTGGTATTCTGCGCACTCTTTTCATTGACAATAATATCGTCCAGCGGATATAATGGTAAAAACCAAACAGGAGCAATCACGCATGCCGCTATTTTACCGCCACAATCAGGACGATGATATATAGCGCTTGTTTCCGATAGGATTTCGGCCGTGCCGTTTTCCGCGGGTGCAAGCGCTTGAAGCATTGCGCCTAGCGGGAGTGGCACGGTCTTTTTTATTGCCAGGCCATATCGACCCAGGTGTGGTCTTTTTGTTTTTTTGAAAGGTTGTGATGAAGTGCGGCATACAGATTATGCCGGGATGGACTCCGCGCATCTTCTACAGAAATGAAGTAAAAAACGCGGAGGTAACTATGTTTGAAAAAATTGAAGCAAGCTTTTCACCGCCCCATCTGGAGGCCCATGAGCTGAAGGAGCATATCGGCGGCGAGGCAGAAGTCAATGGAATGGTGTACAAGATAAGAGAAATGTCCAACTTCGCCTTTGTGATCCTAAGAACAAGAAGGGCGCTGCTGCAGTGCGTTTATATCCCTGGCTATGCAGATTTTCCTCTTTCCCGTTTGCAGGAGAATATGAGCGTCCTGCTTCGGGGCGATGTAGTGAAAGACTCTCGCAGCAAGGAAGGATTCGAGCTTAGAATAAAATCATTCAAGGAGCTTTCCTCCCCGCACGGGGAAACGCCGGTGGTCATAAATGGCAAAGAGGTTCCCGTCTCATTGGATACTCTGCTGGACTTTCGCCCAATCACACTGCGCAACGAAAGGGAGCGGGCCATTTTCCAGATACAAGCGGGCATATGCCGGGGTTTTCGCAGCTTTTTGGACAAAAGCGGATTCACTGAGATCCATTCGCCCAAGATTGTTTCCAGCGGCGCCGAAGGCGGGGCTAATATATTCCGCCTGGATTATTTTGGCAGACCGGCGTTCCTTTGCCAAAGCCCTCAGCTTTATAAGCAGATTATGATGGGCGTGTTTGAACGAGTTTATGAAATTGCCCCTGTTTTCCGCGCAGAAAAGCACCACACTTCCCGCCACATAAACGAGTACACCAGCGTTGACGTGGAGATGGGCTTCATCGAAAGCTTTTATGACATCATGAAGTTGGAGGCGCATTTGCTTTCCCATTGCTTTGCATTTCTTCGGGAACACTACGCCGGGGAGCTGGCTCTCCTTGAAATTAGCCCGCCAAACATATTGGAAATCCCGGCGCTCACATTCGCCCAGGCAAAGGAGCTTGTGTCCAGCACATATAAGCGTCCCATCACCGATCATGATGACTTTGAGCCGGAGGAGGAAAAGCTGCTGAGCGAAATTATCCTTAATGAAACCGGCTGTGAGTTCGTGTTTGTGACCCACTACAAATCCTCAAAGCGTCCATTCTACGCGATGGATTCCCCCAAGGACCCCACTGTGACCGAAAGCTTCGACTTGCTCTTTCGCGGGCTGGAGGTCACCACCGGCGGCCAGCGCATCCATGATTACAAGCAGCAGATAGAAAAAATGCAGGCTCTGCGCATGGAAACCCTCCCCTTTGAAAGCTACCTGATGGCCCATAGGCAAGGACTGCCTCCCCACGGCGGGTTTGGCCTGGGCCTTGAGCGTTTAACCGCAAGGCTGCTGGGCTTTCAAAACATCCGTCGAGCCGCTCTTTTCCCAAGGGATATCGGAAGGCTGGAGCCTTAATCTCCTGTCCGGCAAAAAAGGCAGCCATTCAGGCCGCCTTTTTCTTGCTTCATTTACAGCACTTCGTCGGCATACTCATTCAGGTGACGCTCACAGAAAGTTGTATACCAAGAAGTTGAGCTAAGGTGATAGTAAAATGCGGACACTGGGCTGAAACTTATGGCGAAGAGCTTCGGGCTGTGCCCTTCCATGATAACGCTGTCCTTTATGGCATATTTGTTCTCGCTTTCCATCGGCCCGCTCAGACCGCTTTCCAAAACGGCCAAAAGCGTGGGGGTTCCCGCCCTCAGATAGCGGTCATTTCCGGTGAGCTCATATGCAAAAGCCAAAGCCTCCAGCACACAGGGAACATCCGCATTTCTGCGGGCGCTGGGCAGCTCTTTATAATAGAACAGGCCCGAGTCAAGCAGGCAGTGGTCCACCATGTCGTCCACCGCGCTTAATATCATCTGCTTTATTTCCTCGCTAGGACGAATGTCATAATATCGCATCAGGCTCACCGCGGCGATGGCTATCATGAACGGCACGCGCACGTCCATATGATCGGTATAGGGGCTCAGCCAGCCGCCATACGCTTCCTTCCACTGGATGAAATGGCCTATTATAAAATCCGTCTTTTCCATCCAGCGCGGGTCGTTTGTCTCTCGATACAGTGCCAGAAGCGCCCTCAGCGCCCAGCCAGTATCCCGGGCATGTATCTGCCCCACCTTTTTGAAATAAGGCGTATCAAGCCGGCGCAGTATGTTCTCCCCTATGCCCAGGGCCGCTTCATAAGCGAGGGTTTCGCCCGTGGCGTAATAATATGCAAACAACCCTTCCACCCACTGGTGAGAAAGATTGACTTTCCCGTGCACATGACCTGCACAGTGGGCCACCTGAGCGCCCCTGCGCAAAGGGTCGGGGTCGCAGTGGCATATGTCAACGTCCATCCAGTGGGCTGCGGCGGCCAGCATTCGCTCATAATGCCTGCGCTCTCCGGTTCTGGCATAAAGCTGCATTGCCATGTATGGAAAATCGTATTCATTGTTGAGCCATACCGGCTCGCCCCTGCCGCGTCCCTCGCTTGAATAGTGCTTGTCCGGGTAATCTCCCCAGTTTAACATTCCCAAAGCTCTGCCGGTATCGTCAATCATCCTTGAAAGTGAGTAGTCTATATTGCGAGACCTGTTTTTCACGAACAAGGTTCGGAAGACGCCGCTTTTTTCATATGTTTCCTGGGAAATTATCGGGCGATCCCTGCACTGGAGCATAAGGCTGCGCAGGTTAATCTCCTCAATGGACGCATCCGGCCCATGGAAGTGCAGAAACATCGTGTGGGTTTTGGCCATGCCCCGGGCAAATTCTATGCCGCCATACTGTGCCGGCAGAAGCTGCACCTTCAAAGCCTCCTCGCTCACTTCAAGGCGCTTGGGGTAATTTTGCTGCGCCTGATATATTGTGGCGCAAACGCCGCCCCGAACGGGATCCGTCCAGTCTGCAAAAAATGTGCCGTACAGCACCTCGGGGTCCTGCTCGTTGGCCTCGTAAAGCAAAAACTCGGCGTCGATCATCTTTTCCAGCGTATCGCTTCCCGTACCCAGGCTGATGTTGCTTCTGTAATTGCTTGTGGCCAGCGCAAAGCTTGCGCCAGCGCCCTTCGGCAAAATATCCAGGGCCGATTCATGGAGCATGGCGGCGGGCCGCTCAAGCAGAGTATTCATAAGCCTGTACTGGATCTCAACCCAGGGCGCGCCGGCGTATACCAGCAATGTTAAGGTAAAGGAGAACCCGTCCTCGCCGGCATCCCGATGCACGCCTCTTGAGCGCAGCTTCACGAAAACCTCTCCCCGCTCCTGAACTTCCCACTCGGATTTCATCTGCGCATACAGCCTTTTGCCGCTCTCACCCACCATGTATGGACCGTCTATTGCCTCTTCCTCCAGGCAAAAATCACCATGTTCAAAGAGCGCAAAGGGCCTTTTGCCCGCGGCATTGTTAAGGGCAATTTTCAAGCAGCCGTTGTCTATTTCAAGCAGCCCCAAATCATTTTGCGCCATGCGGATGGCACCGGCAGCGGCTTTACGGCCCGTGAAGTCATATTCGTATGTCTTGCTTCCATTGGCGGGCAGATCCGCCAGGAACGCCACCTTCACCCACTTAGCCGTGCCATCCGGCCAGGAGCCCAGCACCTTTGCCTGGGTGGCAACGGGCCCATTAGCGTCATATACGGCCAGCTTTTCTATGGCACCGTCATCTGCCTGGCCTATAGCAAAGGGTATCGTGCAGGCCACTGGCTCGGCAACGCGGGGGAAATTGGCCAGCTTCTCAAAATATAGCGTGTTTTCCTTCATGAATACCTCCGGCGCAAAAGCGCTATTTATTATAATTTGCTGAACCGCTCATCAGAAAGCAAAGTAAAAAGCGCCATTATAAAGAGGGCGTGAGCGTAAACGCCCACGCCCTTTTGAATAACGCAGCTTTGGAATCAGCTATTCTCCAGCGGCTTCTTAGCTGCCTACCCTTGCTGTTTCAGCGTTGATCTGCAGTGCTTCCTCCAGCCCGGCTTCCTTCAGCGCAGACAGGTAGTTGTTCCACTGAGCGTCATCCGACGGATCAGCTGTGCCCATTATGAATCTGGAGGTCCACTCGTCACGGATGCTGGTCAACTGAGTCTTGAGAGTGGCCATTCTAGCCTGCTGGTCTGAGTCATACTCGTAGGCGACTTTTAGGAAGTAGGGCTTGCTTGAAATGCTTTCTGAAAACTCAAGATCGCTCAACTTATCATTGTCAATCATCCATCCATAGGAGTAGCGTGTCAGATATGGATGGCCTGTGTATACGTTGCTGTTGGTCAGATAGGCGTTTGTCTCGGACATTGAGCGACCATGTCCGTTCTCATCGCGGTAGAAGGTCTCTCCCTCTATGCCATAGCAGGATACATCTGCGCCTTCATCGGTGGATGCAAAGTCAAGCCATGCAGCCAGGCGCATTATCTTCTCATCGTCTGTAAGCATTGCGGTCCATATTTGGCCTATAGTGAAGAATTTTTCATCTCTAATGGCCAGGCCCTCTTCGTACTTGTCAGGATAAGCGGTAATGTAGTTCGGGCTCCATTCCCAGCCGGCAATCGCGTCTTCAGGCAACAATTGGTTTCCCCAGATGGCGCGGGTGGAGTAAGAAAACTCTGCAATATTGCGGCCGGTGGCCGTGTATGCCTTGTGCTGATCATCGCTGGTTGTTAAGAACTCTTTATCAATAAGGTCCTCGCCGTAGAGCTTATTCAGGTATACTATCATATCGCGGTATTCATCGCTGGCAGGTCCGTATTCGATCTCCCGAGTCTCGTTGCCCGCCCAAAAATCGTATCTGGTGTGGAAAGCAGACGTAAAGCCCTCCAGAAGATAGGTAAGGCCCCAGCGGTTAAGCATGGGAATAGAATCCGGATACTCCGTCTTAAAAGCCTTCAGCATCTGGTAGTATTCTTCGGTGGTGGTGGGTTCAGTCAAACCCAGCTCTTCAAGCATGCCCATGCGGTATATCCAGCTGCGGGAGGCTTCTCTGTAATTCTGGGAAGGCCATGAGTACACATTGCGCTCAGAGTCGCCCAGGAACAGCTTTATATCCTCCCAAGTCTGTTCACCCCAAAGAGCCATATAGTTGGGCATAGACTCCGCATACTCATTTATGGGCAAAAGGTAGCCGTTTGTGCCCCATTGCTTAACATCGGTATAAAAAGAGCTTGCGTTGAGGTTATAAATAATTTCCGGAAAATCGTTGGCGGCAAAGAGAAGGTTTATTTGCTCGTTTTTGCCGGAATCAGCAATCGTGGTGTATTCGAACACCACGTTCAGATAGTCCTTGATGACTCTTTCAAAAATGGATTTGTCAGTCTGCTCATTCGATATCCATAAGGTGCTGATTGTGAGCTCAGTGTCAAAGTTGCCCAAATTTGCGCTGTATTGGGCAATCTTCTCTGCCAAGGTGGCCTGTTCCGGGCTGGCGGCCGTTGGAGCCGGCGCGCCTGCAGAGCTTGCAGGAGCGGCGGTGGCAGGCGCCGGCGCCGCCGTGCTAGAACCACCTGTCGTTGCCGGCGGTGATGGCGTGCAGCCGAAAAGTGCGGCCAGCATAACCACGGCAAGGACCATCGTTATAATTCTTTTCATCGTTTGTTTCATCCTCTTATTGAATCCTTATTATACGCGTTTCTCGCGCAAAACCCAATTCATTTGCCCGTTAACCCTTAAGCGACCCCAGCATAACGCCCTTGGTAAAGTACTTTTGTATGAATGGATAGATGGCCATCATGGGCACTATGGATATAAAAAGCGCTCCGTACTTTATGGCCGTACTGCTGGTCTCGGTGTACGAGTCCTCCATCAGAATCCCCTGCGCATACATCTCCTCCTGCAGCTTGCCTTTGATGACGATTTCCCGCAGTATCAGCTGAAGAGGGTAAGCCTTTATATCTTTTAGATAAATCATCGCGCCAAACCATGAATTCCAGTGGCCCACCATGTAGAAAAGGGATATTGTGGCCAGCGCCGCCTGCGCTGTGGGCAGCACAATCCTCAAAAATACCTGAAGGTCGTTTGCGCCGTCCAGGAAGGCAGACTCCTCAAGCTCGACCGGCTGTGACGCGAAAAATGTGCGCAGTATAATCAGATTATAGGTGGACACAGCCCCCGGCAGCACCAACGCCCAAACCGTGTTGTAAAGACCGTATGCCCTCACCATGAGAAATGTCGGTATAAGCCCCCCTGAGAAAAACATGGGAATCAGAACAAGAGCTGTGAAAAAACCCCGCATGGGAAGCCGCCTTTTTGACATTGAGTAAGCGATGGTTGTCGTCGCGAACATGTTTACAGCCGTGCCAAAAACCATATAATACAAGCTGTTTAAAAATGCCCTGGGGATCGTGCCGGCCTTCCAAATGATTTGATATGTCATCGTGCTGAACTCCACCGGCCATATGGACACGCTGCCCCTTGTTACTGCATCAAAGCTGGAAAAGGACAGCGCCGCCAAGTGCAGCACAGGGTACAGAGTGCAAACCACCACCACTATGCACACAACCGCCACAAGCGCATCAAGCAACCTGGATGAAACAGATCTATCTATCATGTCGTCCTCCTAAAACAAGCTGGTTTCTGTCATTTTCCCGGTTATATAGTTGCATCCCAGCAAGAAAACAACATTTACAATGGAAACAAACAGACCGACTGCCGTGGCGTATGAATAGTTGCTTTCCTGCAAACCTCGCCTGTATATGAATGAGCTGATGACGTCGGCAGTCTCGTATGTGGCAGGAGAGTATAGAAGAATTACTTTCTCTCCCCCCTGGTTAAGCACGCCTCCTGTGTTCAAAATAAGGAGCGTTGCTATGGTCGGCAGCAAGGATGGCAAAGTAATATAGTACATGTTTTGCCATCTGCTGGCGCCGTCCACCGTTGCCGCCTCATATAGGGAAGTGTCAATTGTGGAAATTGCGGCCAAATACACTATTGAGTTCCAGCCAAGGTTCTGCCAAATGCCGGAGGCTACATATATTGTGCGAAAATATTTTGAGTCATTCAAAAAAGCTATGGGCCCAAATCCAAGATTTTCAATGATAGTATTGATGAAGCCCGACTGTGTGGACAAAAACATAGTGAGCATGCTGCTTATGGCCACAACCGATATGAAGTGGGGCAGATACGACACGGTCTGTACTATCTTTTTAACGCCCGAGTTTCTTATTTCGTTCAGCAGGAGCGAGAACATTATGGGAAGCGGAAAGCCAAAGGCCAACTGATACAAAAAGAGAAGGAATGTGTTGCGCAGATTCCGTATGAAAAACATGCTGTTTGCGTAATCATTTATGTGCTTAAGGCCCACCCATGGTGAATTGGCTATGTTTTCCATAAAACTCAGGCCAAACTTCATTGTAAAGTCTTTAAACCCGATGACAAGGCCATACATCGGCGCATAGCAAAATAAAACATAGTAAAGCATCGCAGGAATGGTCATTAAAAGCAGGTATCTGTTCCTCTTCCATTGTTTCATCTCATTTTTGACCTTGGCCGCAAATGAAATGGTCGAATAAGAACTCCTGTTGGCAACTTTTTCTGTCAACACTATCCCTCCAGGCAGATTGAATTTGTTTGTATTCTCTGCTATTTATTTGTTTCGTTGTTCAACTAGATTAGCTTTATTTTAGCCGCACCTCCGCCTTCTTTCAATTGTTATTTTTCGTATGCATTATTGTAAATCGTCAAATACATGAATAATCCATCGAAAAAAACTCTTGTTTTTCATCAACGCGATAGTTTATCTTCATCATAGCCAAACGGTCGCTTGCAAGCTTATAATTTACGCTTATTGCCTTTAGCTAAGCAAAATACAAGCTTGCTTAATAGCAATAAAAATCTATTGGCGCATTATCTTATGCGTCTACATTATTGCCTTCAATTTGAAAGAACCTATGGTAGCCCGTCACCGCCACATTCATCCGGAACTTCAAAAAGCACGAGGGAGTATCCCCCGGCCAATACAGAAAGAAGCATCCGCCGAGGGCCGCCGGGCAGACGGATGAACATGCCTAAACAGCCTGATCCTGTTGCTCCTGTTGCTCCTGTTGCTCCTGTTTCTTCTGTTTTTTCACATAAATCTCCCCGCCAATCCAAACCGCAACAGGAAGAATTACCTGAAAAAGAAAGGCGTAATACGGGTAATATGTGAAGAAAGCAAACATCTCCATTGTGCTTTTGTAGAGGATGGCGCAAACCGCCATGGCCAGCATGCCCACAGGCAGCACGACGGGCCTGTAATGGTCCAGATCAAACAGGCTTGCCACGCCCTTGCCGGCCACCAGCAGGCAGGCAGCAATCTTCACGATGCCGGCAAACAGGAAGTTGGATGATATGGAGCCCTCAATTCTGGCCAAAAAATCGCCTATGCCAATAATCCGGGCGGTCACATATGAGGGGAAGTAGTTCAAAAATGACAGAGTGGTTCCCAGCAGAGTCAGGTTTCTGAGGAAGACGACGATGAAAACCACAAGGACAATTATGAGGGAATACACAAACAGCTTGTAGGGGTTGTCCTTTTTTCGGAAAGATCCTGCAAGACCCAAAAATATGACGGTCTCCGCATACGGGTAGGAGAACACCTCGAAGCCGGCCTGAGCGAGCATTCCAGGAGGATGTTCAAAAAATGGCATAAGAACATCAAACTTTAGCTGTGGGATCGCCGCAACGAAGGTCAGCAGCACCACAGACAGCACGGCAAAGACCACCACCAGCGACCATTTCCCGATGGTTTTCATGCCGCTTCGCGCAAAGTAGGCGGTTGTGATCATCATCATTATCATGATGGGAAGCTGTGGCGTTTCGGGCATCGCGGTTATCTGCGTGAATTCGGAAAAATTGCGAAGGACCAGAGCGGCAAGGTGCAGTGCATACCAGGTAAACACTACGGTCAGCAGTCTACCGCCTACGTTTCCAAAAACCATCCGCATCATTTCATATATATCTTTTTCAGGAAACAGCCTGAGCAGCCGGGCATAAATGAGAAACAGAGGCGCGGCCGCCATCGCCGCACCCACTATGGCGACCCAGGCATCCTGCGATACGCCGCTGTTTATGCCCACCACCACGCTGCTGCCGAAGTTAAACAGCACTATGGCGAACATCATCTGCGGGAGTGTGACTTTTTCATTCATGGGATCATCCTTTCAATACAGCCTCGGAGCAAGGAGCCCCCATCATCAGCCTTTAATTTTGAAAATTGCTTCCACCGCGGCGATAATGGCATCAGACGGAGAAGGGAGCTTAATATCCAAGCTGTATAGCACAAGAATGCAAAAGCTGGCCAGCATAATGGAAAAATGGATTACTTTCAGCTTTCTTCCCGCCTGCTTTAAAACCGTTGCTCGCTCGTAAAGGGCGGCTATCAAAAACAAAAATATAACTATTGTTATCAGCATTTCCCTCTCCCCTGCTATCTGATAAATCCTGAGTTTACAACATGCACCTGGGAAATAACCTCAACCTCCACCAAAGGGAACAGCTCGTCCCAGCTATCTTCAAGCTGCCTCCAAAGTGGCAAATCCCGCTTGTATATCATTTCGCCGAAACCGAATACATCGGCTCCGAATTCATTTTGGACTCTGGCCACCACATCTGCAATGTTTTTTTCAATCATCCTTGCGGCGGTCTCCTCGATGCATTTAATGAAATCCTCGTTCATTGCATCTATGTGGCTATGATTTTCCGCAAGGGCAACGCGGGTGTCGGTTTCAATTCTGACCTTCACTTTCCCCTGCTCGTATGTGTATGAATTCTTTGTGGTGTTTTGAAATATTTCAAGGGAAATGTCGTCGGTCTGAAGGCCTGCCACTGAAATCGTAAAAATACCGCCCTTGAGCTGATCCACCACCAACAGGGCATATCGCGACTCATCTGCGGAAAGAAACCCCACCAGCATATCTCCCTTGCATATGGCGGTGCCATTCAGCTCGCTGACTTCTCTTTCACCGCTTTGCGTTTTATAAAGAGCAGTCAACATAGCGGAATCCTTGGTCGAATTGATGTCGTCAAATATCTCGAAGAGCATCCGGCTAACGGCGGATGAAGTGACGTCGCTGTCCTCCACGATTATCTCATGAATTATAACGGACATGATCCCGGTGGCGTTCTCGCAGCTTTCCAGTATGACTCTAGCCGTGTCCTCCTGAGAAACTGCCACATGCATGGTTTCGCGGCACTCGCCGTCCCGCAGAAACCATTCAAGGACATGCGACACACCCATCTCCTGCGCAACTTCCTTGCTGATGACCACAATATAGGCACTGCCGAAAAACAACCTGTCGGATTCCTTGCGCTTTGCGTTTCTGGCGGCGTCAAAAAGCGTGTCCCCTTCAGATTCGATGATAATCCCCTCTGGGCCGCCATCCTTGCTCGCTCCCATCAGATCCACAATTTCATAGCTTACCTTGTACTTACTTGTCTCCTTATCAAAGTCCACGGCTATGCCCACCACGATATCCATCTGATCCAGCCCGCGGTAATTCCAGCAGCCCCCCAAGGAGAGGGCCATAAACAAGCTTAGAACAAATGCCAAGATTCGCTTAAACATCATCACTACCCCCTGACTGGCGAACCCTATCCCTGGATAGCCTCTCAGGCCGCTCGATCATGGCCCACCAAGGCGAGCGAATGAATATATCTTTGTTCTTCTGGAACTTGAAGCTGCCCTTGAGCGCTACCTGCTCAATTCCGAATGAGGTTAGGTTGGTCACATGAATAAGGAGTAGCGACAGGCCTATTGTAAGGCCCGCAAAGCCGAAGAACGACGCCAAGGCCAGCAGAATCAGCCGCCAGTAGATTATTGGTGCGTTCAATCGTGGCACGAGCAAACTGGTGATGCCCGTGGCCGCCACGACGATGATCATAGGCGCGGCAACTAGGCTGGCCTCCACCGCCGCCTGGCCAATGACCAGGGCGCCCACTATGCTGAGCGCCTGGCCAATGTTTGAAGGCATCCTGATTCCCGTTTCGCGCAGTATGTCAAATACCAGCAGCATTATCACTGCTTCAACGGCAGCCGGAAGGGGTACGCTTTGGCGCTCAAGAGCGATTCTTATCAAAAGCTGCATGGGTAGCATTTCTTGATGGAAGGCAGTTACGGCGATGTACAGCCCCGGCACGGAAATCGTCAAAAAAAACGCCATAACCCGTAGTATTCTGGAAAACGACGAGTAATAAAAATTGAAGTAATAGTCCTCTGCGCTTTGAAAGTTTTCAATAAACAAATAGGGCACCGTCAAAACAATGGGGGTACCATCCACAAAAATGGCGATGCGCCCTTCCAACAGCTTGGCTACAACCACATCCGGCCTCTCCGTATAACCCGTGACCCGAAAGGGCGTGTAGCGGTGTTCTCGGATGAACTCTGTGATGTAGTTTGAGTCCAGCACGCCGTCAATGTCAATTTCGTTAAGCCGGTCAAGGAGCTTGCTCAGAACTCCTTTGTTTACAATGCCATCTACATAGCAGACGCAAACCGATGTATTCGTACGCCTTCCCATAGTAAGATTCTTCATCTTTAACTCATGCGTGCGCAAACGCCGCACGATCTGCGAAAGATTTTGCATTATGGACTCAGTAAAGCCCTCACGCGGGCCGCTTAGAACCTTCTCGTTGTCAGGCTCGTTCACGGCGCGAACGGCAAATTGCTTTGTATTTAGAGAAAGGGCCTGGTCTGAGCCTTCAGCAAATAGGACGGTATCGCCATATGTGATGCTCTGTATGACCTGGCTGAAGCTTTCTATCTTTCGCGATTCCCCGACCCTCACAACACGGTTTAGCAGCGAGTCCAGCGGCGGTCCTGTCGGAGCTGACTGCATGGCCATAAGGGGAGCCACGATGTGGTCGTTAATTATTTGCGAGTTCACCACCCCGTCAAGGAATGCAATGGAGCACCGGGGCATGTCTTTTGCCTGCGGCTCTATCGTCTTGTAGCGGGCGATGTCCACATCGCAAAGCATCTTCTTTAATGCGGCCATGTTCTCATCCAGCGACTGGCTCAGCTTACAGCTTTCAAAGGGCTCATTCCATTCGTTTACCCTCTCCTCAGCAGACTTATTCTTTTTTATGCGCAGCCTCTTTAAAAACTGGAGCATAACTACCCCCTTCAATTTTTTGTGGAGCCTTCGGTCCTTCACCGCGCCAGCTCATGGCAGAACAGAAAAGCCAAAGCAAGCGTAACATCAGCTTTAGTATGAATTTACACGGCAAATTTTATTCTGTTTTGAAGCAAGCGCTTTTAATTTTAAGGGAAGATGAGCCGCCAAAAGTATCTGTTGGCAGCAAAAACCGAACTGGCCTTAAACGCAGGTCTTTGATAATTTGCCCAGCTTATGGCGCCACATCTACACAGGCACTTCATCCAGAGCTTTCAAAATGTCCGCAAGGCTGTGAACCGGCGCGCTGCAGGCTCCGCCCTGGCAAAGGTAATATGCTGCGCCCTTTTCAGGAATCGGATAATTTTTGGAAAACGGAGCCAACTCTGCCAGCTCACCCGCATTTTCAGCGGTTTTGACAATAAGGCTCAGGTTCGGCAAGGGCCTTTTTATTAGATATGCGCTAAGCGCTTGAGGAGCGCTCTTTTCCGAGGTTGCGCAGACCAGCTCATATGAAGGGTAAAGCGCCCGGGACATGGCGATCAAAGCCATGCCGTGGCCGGCCGGGTAGCTCTGCATCTCCCCTGCCAGAAAGCGCAGTTGAATGCGGCTTTCTTGCCGCCACTTTTCTTCGCCCGTCAGCTCAGAAAGGCGCTTAAGCACAGCGGCGGCCACTGAATTGCCCGAGGGCATGGCGCCGTCATAGGTTTCCTTGGGGCGGCTTATCAGCTGCTCCGCGTCATTTGAGTAAAGGAAAAACCCGCCCTTCTCAGAGTCCTTGAAATGGCTGAGCATCTGCTGCGCAATATCTATTGCCTGCCTCAGATAGCCTACTTCACCGGTGGTCTCATACAGCTCAATCAGTGCCAATGCGTAGAAGGCATAGTCATCCAATTGGCCGTCGTGGGCTGTTTCCCCCTCTCGCCAGCGAATCTTCAGCCCACCGCCTTCATCCGTCATTTCCCTTTGGATGAAGTCTTGAGCCTCCACCGCCGCCCGCGTGTATTCGGGCCTTCCCAGCAGCCATCCCGCCTTTGCCATGGCAGAGATCATCAGCGCGTTCCATGATGTCAGCACCTTGTCATCCTTATGAAGCTCAGTGCGGCCCAGGCGATAATCATAGAGCCTGCGCAAGCATTTCTCAATCCTGGGATTGTTCAGCTCATAGCTTGGGTTATCCAGCAGGTTCAAAATGTTCTTTCCTTCAAAGTTCCCTTCATCGGTCACATTGAACCACTCGCAAAAAGCAGCGCCGTCATCATCTCCAAGAACATTGAATATCTCCTGCCTGGAAAACACATAATATTTACCTTCAACGCCGTCGCTGTCCGCGTCCTGGCCGCAATAAAAGCCGCCCTGACCATCACGAAGCTCCCTGAGCACATAGTCAAGGATGCGCTGGGCGGTCATGCTGAAAAAGTCTTCGCCGGTGATGTGATATGCCTTAAGATATGCAAGGGCCAACAGCGCGTTATCATAGAGCATCTTTTCAAAATGGGGCGCAAGCCATTTTTCATCTGTGGAATAGCGGGAAAAGCCGCCGCCAATGTGGTCGAATATGCCGCCGCGGAACATCTGCCTCAGGGTATGCTGAGCCATCTTCAATGCGGCGCCATCATTTTCCAGCATGTTATATCGCAGGAGAAAAATCAGGTTGTGGGGCGTGGGGAACTTGGGCGCACCGGAAAACCCGCCCCATTGGGGATCATAGGCACTTTTAAGCTGCTGCACAGCCTTTTTCAAAAGCGACTTGTTCGGTTCCCCCTCCTTTGCACTCTCATACTGCTGCTCGTTCAGCAAAACTGTGGCCCTCTCGCCCCGCGAAAGCAGCGTGGCGCGGTCCTCCCGCCATAGCTTTGTGATGGCCTTCAATAGCCCCGTCAATCCAACCTGGCCATATGACGCATCCTTCGGCAGATAGGTTCCCACCCAAAAAGGCTTTTGATCAGCCGCCATTATGACGGTGAGAGGCCAGCCGCCGGAGCCGGTGAACATCTGACAGGCCGCCATATATACGGCGTCGATATCGGGGCGCTCCTCCCTGTCAACCTTGACACAGACATAGCCCTCGTTCAACAGCGCCGCCACATCCTCATCCTCAAATGATTCGTGGGCCATCACATGGCACCAGTGGCAGGTTGAATATCCTATGCTCAAAAAGACGGGCTTGTCCTCACGCGCCGCCAGCTCAAATGCATTATGCCCCCAGGGATGCCAGTTTACCGGGTTGTGGGCATGCTGCAAAAGATAGGGCGATTTTTCATCTATTAATCTGTTGAGTGCTTTCGCTTTTTTCGTTTGACTTTCCAAGAGCGCACATCCTTTATGCGGAAACGACATTTCATGACGCTTCCGCGGCTGATTGATCATTTCGATGCTTTTATCGTCCCCGACTTTCCGCGGATTATCCTTTGTATGAAGGGCAAATATCCCGGCTTCTCAGATTGATCGAAGCCGGGTCGCCGGATCGGTGATGGAGTTTATTTTTATGGCAAATGGGTCGCTATTTTGTATGTCCTCGTCGGTCACAATATGCGCGTCCAGCAATCCGTCTGCATCATAGCCTGTTTTTAAGTAATTGATTCGCGCCAGCGCACGGCTCCAGCCATCCAGCCACTGCGTGAGCAAGCCGCGCTGTCTTTCGTCTCCGCTAAAGTGAATCAGCAGGTCAATGTCGCTGCCCATGCCCACATTCCCCGTGTTTGTGCTGCCAATCAGATAAACGCCGCGAACGCCGTAGGCATCCACGTCCATCTCTCCGGCAATCCGCTCCGCCATATATTGGCGCCAACGCCAATGCTCGTCGCTTTCGCGGGGAGCCTGCCCATAGTCTGCGGTAACGGGCGGCGTTATTAAAGCATCGCTCTTTTGATGAGGAGCATCTGCGAAGAAAGCAACGGCCCGCTCCAGATCTGCGTTCATGTAAAGGGACAATGTCTTGCCAAAAAAGCTCCTTTGCACGTCGATCACTTTCAGCACATGGCTTAAGTGAGCATACTGCGGCAGCACTTCGCCCAAAAGATTGTGCGCGCAGCAGAAAAAGCGCTCCTTGAAAACAACATCCGGCTGATCAGGGTAAAGGGGAATATAGGCGATATCCGCCTCCACGAGGTCCTGAAAGAAATGGGTTCCAAAGGACAGCTCGGGAATGTAGCCGCGCTTTTCCTTGCCCACCTCGATCAGGGCCGCCGTGTTGCAGATGTCGGAATATGTAACACGAACTCCTAGTTGAATATCGCCCCGACTTCCCCAGCGCCCAGGCCCTATCAGAATATATTTGCGACGGGGCAGCACGCCGCACAGCCTGCCCACCGCCCTGCCCACGTCCAGCATGGCTTCTTTCGACGGCAGGTCTCCATAGGCTTCAGCATTAACATAAACAATATGCGTGATGCCCTCCAGCCGCGCGTTTGTGATGAACCGGTTAGCGGTAAACAGCATATCACCAGGCGAAAGCTGCCGGGGGATGGGCGCGGGTTCTCTGTGGCTTCCCCTGCTCTGGGCGCGGCACTGAAGCAGATATATGTGCTTGCCGTCGTGGGCGAACTCGATATCCACAGGCGTGTCCATTTTCTTTGACAGCACTGAAAGCATATGCGCGATCTTGGCTGGCAGCCTGTTCTTTGACAATATGCCTTCAAATGTAATGACCATATCGTCCTTCTGGAAATCCAGCCCAAAAGCATTCTTGCTTTCCATCTGAATGGGCGTGTACACAGAAACCACATCGCCGATGCCCGGCGTTTGGGCGCCCCAGTCCTTCAAGAAGCGCTCCGCCTCCACCGTTTCAAAAGCGCCCTTTTCCAAATTGATAAGATCAATGTACTTTTGAGAATAGTGCTTTATATATCCGAGGGCGTCTGGTTGATGCGAAGCCCCGGCTGCCCGGGCGAAAACAGCAGCGGGTAGTCGTCGTTTATTCTGTCAACTGAACGGGTGCCCAGACCCATAACAATGCGCACCAGCCCGCCTTCCTTCTTGATGCGCTCGGACCATCTCAGCGGGTTTTCCGAAAAGGCCACGCCAGCATAAGCGGGCATAAAATACGGCCCAATTCTTTTGCCGATAACCTCCTGAATCAGTATGCCCATGCGCTCGGTGAAGTGGATGAGCCCCCGCTCTTTGCGGTATTGTATGGAATCGGGGTTATACATGGAGGAGTACACCTCCAGCACTGCGTCCGCAAGCTGCTCCAGCCTTTCAGCTTTTGAGCCCTGGTTTGGCAGAAACAGGCTCTTATATTTGCCGCTGAACGCCGCATTCGACCTATCCTCCAAGAGCGAGGATGACCGAACGATTATGGGCGCCTCGTGCAGGTCGTCCAATAGCAGGCTCAGCATCTTTATGGCATAAGGGGGAAGCCGCCCGTTTTTTATCTTCGCGACCACATGGCCATATGTCATGCGCAGATGTTCAATGGTGTTGTACTTATATGAGTGAAGCTCCTCCAAATGGTTGTAACGAAGAAAATCGGCCAGATGATCGGCGGCAATGTACCAGGTGCGCGGCGTCTTTATATCCGCCAGAAGCGGGTCATCCTTTGCGGCATGCGCCAGCACTTGCTGGGCGATGAATATCCCCGCGCCCTTGCCGCCAATATGCCCGCGGCTTTGAGGAGAGCCGATATTTCTTTCTATCATGGGCTGGAAGTCCTCTATCCTGAACGTATCCAGCACAAGATTTATAAGCTGTTCGTCGTCGGTAAGAAAGCGATGGGCAAGTTCGGAGACCAGCCATGTCTCGGTCAATATGTTGCCATGGCCATCCCGCCCGACCACCGATATGTATTCACGCACAGCGTCCAGTATGTCCGATATGCTGGCGTCGCTGCTCCCCACCGCTTTGACCAGTGCGAATGCGCGCTCGTCATGTATCCATCTGTTGAAAATGTCGAACATCTCCGAGTCCGACATGTACTTTGCACCGCCGGCGATCAATTTGCGGATAAGCTCCTGGGCTTCCACTTTGTCCGTCCGGGCCAGCGGGGAGTTAACCTCGCCGTAAAGCGGAACTTTGTCCAGGCCCATCTCCCTGAAGAAGTCATCCGCCTTGCCGCCTCGCCCCTCCTTGATAAGCCCGCTAAGATGCAGGCGGAACTTTTCGCAGATTCTAAGCAGCATTCCGGGGTCGATTCTAAGCAGCATGTCAAAGAGCATTGAAATCTTCCGCTCCGAGTAAAAAACAAGGCGGGCAATATGGCTTGCAATCGTGTCCAGCAATCTTATCTCGCTGTCGAGCAAGGTTCCGTCGCAGTCACCCAGGAGCGCCTGGAAGTAGCCCATCTCTATGTGGCCCACCTCGCTCGAGTCATCAATCCGTATGGGTGCGCGGTGCAATATTTCGGCTTGTCCAAAGTCCGGCTGGGCATAGAAACTTCCATTCAGTTCTATGCGGATGCGGCAGGCCTCAGGGCAAGTAAGCCCCGGGGGAATGGCCTGGGTAAGCGCCATCATTGCCTGAGAAATGGTCAGCGTTTTGTCCTGCAACACCTCATCCACCGCGTATATGCATTCAAGCTCCTTCGCACGCTCTGTCAGCAGCATCCACGGTTCATGCTTATCCATGTCCAGCCATCATCTCCTTCTAATATGCGAATCAATAATTAAAAAACAAAGAGCGCAGGGTGTGAAGCAAAAACATTCTCACACCCCACACCCCTGTCTGTTTTGGTTTTCGTTCTTTTAAACCCAGCCGCGCTGCTTGATAGCGTTATTCACACGGTTGATGGCGATCACATAGGCTGCGTCACGCATGTATAGGCTGCGTTCCTTGGCAAGATTGTATACTGCGTGGAACGCCTTGGTCATGTTATAGCTGAGCTTGTCCAGCACCTCTTCAAGGCTCCAGAAATAATTCATGTTGCACTGCACCTGTTCAAAATAGCTGCATGTCACGCCGCCCGCATTGCAAAGGAAGTCAGGGATCAGCAGAAGGCCACGCTCCTGGATCAACTTGTCGCAGTCAGGCGTCGTGGGGCCGTTGGCAGCTTCACAGAGTATGCGCACCTGCTTTGATATTCTGGGGAATGTGGCAGGAGTGATCTGGTTTTCAAGCGCCGCCGGGATAAGTATATCCACGTCCTCGCAGAGCCATGCGTCACCCGGCAACACTTCATAACCAAGAGCCTTTGCTTTTTCCTTGTCGATGCCGCCGAATGAATCCTTGATGCCGGCCAGTTGGGCGATATCGCAGCCGCCCTTGTTGCGGAATGTATAGGCCACGCCGTCCTTCTGGTCCCAGCAGGAAACACAGATGACCTTGCCGCCAAGATCTGAGTAAGCCCGCGCGGCGTATTCCGCCACATTGCCGAAGCCCTGGATGCTGGCGGTGGTGGTCTTGGCGTCAATGCCCTCCGCTTCCATAAGCGCTTTCAGCATATAAATGACGCCGTAGCCAGTGGCCTGCGTGCGCCCCAAAGAGCCGCCCATGCCCACCGGCTTGCCGGTGATAACGCCTGGATATCTGCCCCCCATCAGGGTTTCATATTCATCCATCATCCACAGCATATGCTGCCCGTTTGTCATCACATCGGGGGCGGGCACGTCGATGGTGGGGCCAATCTGGGAGAATGATTGGCGGATATAGCCGCGGCACAGGCGCTCCTGCTCCGCAAGGGATAGATTGTGCGGATCGCAGACCACGCCGCCCTTGCCGCCTCCCAGCGGAATGCCCACCACCGCACATTTCCATGTCATCCACATGGATAGCGCGCGAACGGTGTCCGCAGTTTCATGGGGATGGAAGCGTATGCCTCCCTTTGCCGGGCCTATGGCGTCGTTATGCTTGATGCGGTAGGCCTTAAAAACCTTGGTGGAGCCGTCATCCATCTTTATTGGAATTGTAAAATGGAACTCCTTCATCGGCTGGCGTAGCAGATCACGGGCGCCCTGATCGATATCGAGAAATTCCGCCACCTTATCGAACTGGGCCTGTGCGTTTTCATACGGATTATAAGCCATTAGAACATATCCTTTCATATATACAATTATTAACATATTATACTTTGCCAGATGATTTTGGTCAATAGATATGCCCATTTCCAAATTAGACATCCAACCGACCCGCCCTAAAGCTGCTGAAATCTCATGCCGGCGGCAGATAGGCACTTTTGCCCTGTTAAAGGCTAAAATCTCAGCATCCTTTCTTGACAAACAATGTGCATGCAGCATTGTAATGAAGAAAAAATTCAACGCCTAAACTTTTCGGGGCAAATTTTCCCCAAGTTGACTATTGCGCCTTTAAAACCAGCAATGAATATCCGCTGCATAATTCTAATTGGCGGATGCGGTCATCGCTCCTCTTTCAAGCCTTGATATGACGGTGTTTTCAAAGCAAATGTCAGCGCCTGCTGCATGGGCGGCACAGTTACCATAAGCAGCTCGAAAACATGATCCGCCAAAGCTTTTGTCCACCGTCCGCCCTGCCCATGATTAAGGCTGGCATCGTGACGTCTCCGCTCATTTTAAAAGACTTCGCGGTTCTGCTCTTTACGTCACTTCCGGGATTCCGCCAAAAGCAGCAATGCGCCGCCGAGAGCCGAGGCCATTATGGTAACAACTGACCTGAAAAGGAGTGCATTCATGAAGCCGAGCATGAAATTGATGATGTGCAGATGTCATATTTCCAGTGCAAAATGAGAATTCAGCGCCGGGTTCGGGCGGCAGTATCCGTCCGTTATCAGGCCTTGCGTGGAGCCAAGAAAATTGCAAAAGCATATTTCATCTTTAAGTTTGCCTAAACAAAGTATAACATAGAAAAATGCGGCTGTCGATTTTATTCCGCGGGTGAAGCTGCCCGGTTTTTCAGCAAAAAGCCGCCTTTCTTTTTAGAAGGCGGCAAGCGGAAGTAGAAGGCAAAAAGCCGGATGCAGGCGCTGGTTTTTGCTGCCTTAGGCTTTCCTTCCGCGGGTTCATTCCTTTGTTTGGATGCCGCGCCGGCTGAAAATATCAGTTGCTCGGCTCATCTCCTGCGCTGTCGGCGACAAAAGATCGGCGGGCATGGGATAATTCATCCCCAGGGATTTGTATTTGCTCTGCGCCATGGCATGATACGGAAGAAGACTTACCCGCTCAAACCCAAGACCCGCAATAAACTCAGCCATTGCATCAAGGCTGTGACTGTCGTCGTTGCAGCCGGGAATGTATGGAATGCGGATTTCGATTTCCGCTTTCATGCGAACCAGGCGTTTAAGATTGCCCAAAATCTGCTCATTGCCATGGCTGGTCAGTGCCTTGTGCCTTTCGTCATCCATATGCTTTATGTCGTACAGAAAAAGATCCACAAAGGGTAACACCTTTTCAAATGCTTCCCACTCCACATGACCTGACGTGTCCACCGCGATATGCACCCCCTGCGCTTTAATGCGCGCAAAGAGAGCCTGGCAAAAGTCCGCCTGCACCAGCGGCTCCCCGCCGGAGACAGTCATGCCCCCTCCCGAGTGCATGTAAAAAGGCAGGTCCTCCATCACGATTGAGCAGGCCTCATCCACGCTGACAGCCCTGTAATAATGCTTCAGAGCCATACCCGGGCACTCCTTTGCGCAAAGCCCACAGCCCACACACTTTTCTCTGTCAAACACATGCCCACTTGGCCCCATGGAATGCGCCCCATAGGGGCAGACCGCCACACAGCGCCCGCAATGAATGCACATATGCTCATAATATGCCAACTGAGGGCCGGAAGATAGTCCTTCGGGATTATGACACCAGCGGCAGCGCAGCGGGCATCCCTTTAAAAATAGCGTGGTGCGTATGCCCGGCCCATCGTGGATGGCATATTTTTTCACATCCATCAGCACTCCCATGGGGATCTGTGCGCCACCCTTGTCAAAACTCTCGTTCATTTTGCTCAAGCTCCTGCACCTTCAGCCTGGGCGATGAATGTATCCTGGTAGACCTTCTCCATGTTGACAAAATACCAGTTCCATCCGCTGACGCGCACCTGCAGGGTGGGATACCTTTCAGGATGCGCCTGGGCATCCCTGAGGGTTTCAGCATCCAGCACATTCCCCTGGAGGGCATAGCCTCCCATGTCAAAGAAGGTTCGCAGCAGGCCCACCATTCCCTTAACATCCGTTTTGGAAATGACTCGAGAGCTGAACGCTTACCTTAAGCAAAACTACACCGATCCTGACCTTTCGCTATCTGCGCTGTCCAGCATCTTCCATATGACAGAAAGCAGCCTTTCGAAGTTTTTTAAGGCTAAGTTTGGCATCAACTTTTCCACATACCTTGAAAAGCTCCGCCTTAACGAAGCGAAGTCGCTCCTTGCCGCCACCGATCTTACAGTAAGCGAGATCGCAAACAGGGTGGGCTATGTCAACATCACCACTTTTTACAAGGCCTTCAAGAGAAAGCAAGGCATACCTCCCAGTGAATGGGCACAACAGCATGGCAGGAACGGCTTGATCAATTAGGCAAAGCTCGCAGCAGCTTTCTTTTTCCCACACAAAAGGCATGGCTTTCTTTTTGCGAAAACCATGCCTTTTAATGCATCCGGAAGATAGACTGCCTATCCCCTTGCGCGGGCTGATATGCTGGCTTACACGGACGCTAATTTCTTCTCCAGATATTCCTTAAGGA
>JBNRMR010000073.1:0-25754 GCA_050309705.1 Christensenellales bacterium
CTAAAACCTCGAACCCGTTGATATGTTTCCACATACCTCGAAAACGCTAAAAAACGGTTGACCTGTTTCCACTAACGTATGGTTCAAAATTTCGGCGGTAGACATCATTTAGGCCAACTCGAGCCACGTTGAGTGCGTGACATTGATGTCGAGGGTTGAAAAGCAGGAATACGAAAAACCCAGTAGATAAGCTACTCTTGCGGTTTTCGGGCAAAAAACAAGGGCTTGAAATTCGGGGTTTTACTGCCTTGCGGAAACAAGTCCAGAGCGCGATTCTCATCCGCGAGTGAACAGGATAGATGTTTTGGGGTTTTGGACTTGCCGAGTGGACGAGATATATGTTTTTTGGATTTGGCGAGGTTGTGTGAACAGGATGGATATTGCTATAAAAAGTTGTAATATAGGCTAATCATCATTCTCGAAATGTGGTATAATGTTTATTAGCCCTGATGTTGAATAGTAAAACGAAATTATGTATGTGGACAATTAGTCAATTTATATTTTGTTTAGAGAGGACGAGTAAGCAATGGAATCAAGAGAACTTTACAACAAGCTACAAAATGACTTTATTAAAGAGGGTATAACCGATTTAAACTGGGCTGCCAAAATGCCCAACCTGGATAAATATTTACACAATAATTTTAAGCAATACGGTATGGGATTAATGTGTGATTTCACAGAGAGAATCAATAAGGTTTTTACAACAGTATTTCTTTCCGATAAAGTCCTTTCTAAAATTTTATCCTCTAATGTCACAAATTCGATGATATTTTCTCATCACCCTACAAACTGGGATATTGAATATCATAACGGTAATTATGCTGCAACCGAAGAATATATTGCCAAGCTCCGGGACAGAAAAATCTCCATATATGTCCTACACCATCCGTTAGACAATTATGGGGAATATTCAACCTGTAAAACTCTGGCTGACAGCATAAACCTTAATATCGAACGTCCTGCCTTTTTGTATTGCGGCGCTTTGTGCGGAGTTATAGGTACGATGGTTTATAAGAACATTGGCGAATTACATGATCAGTATTCTAAGGCAATGGGGCATGAAACAAGCTTGTATCAATATGGAAATGAAAATATTCAAGGTGAAAGAATAGCGGTTTGCCCCGGTGGCGGAAACGCTCCATTTGTTATAAATGAGATGTTAAATAATAATATTAGGACTTTAATTACAGGCGTTACCATCGCAAATGATTATTCAAAGCAAACCCACAGTCTTGAAAAGGAGAACCATATTAATGTGCTGGGCGGCACTCATTATTCGACTGAAAAATTTGCTCCCATGAAAATGTGCGAATATTTCGAAGACTTGGGATTGCCATCAGAATTTGTTGAGGATAATCCAAAACTATTCGATTTATAATGATTAGCAGTATTTCGCTAATAAACACATTACCTAACAATCAGACTCCAATTCATAATACCTGTAAACGGAGGTTTCGTCATGTCTGAAAACAAAAAAATATCATAAATACCCGCTAAACCTCCGGCACGGGAGAAGAAGGTTGGCATTTACTGCCGCGTGAGCACAAATAGTGTAGAGCAGTTGAAAAGCCTTACCGTCCAAGTGTCAGGTCTAACAAAACTGACAGCGGTTAATCCAGGATGGTTGCTTGCCGATGTGTATATCGATATCGCTTCGGGCAAGACCGTGGCATCCCGTAAAGAATTTTCCCGCATGCTGAAGGATTGTGAATCAGGTAACTTAGAAATTATCCTTACCAAGAGCATCAGCAGATTTGGGCGGGATACGGTGGAAATACTCGACGCGTTGAACCAGTTAAAACTCCTCGGTGTTCGTGTTATCTTTGAACAGGAACAATTGGATACTGCCGATACAGACAGCACCCTTATCGTATCTTCCCGTCTCTTAGGACTAAAATCGAATGCATGTTGTTGCTTAGCGCGCAGTCGGTCACCCCGATGGATCGCAGAACCTAGGCGCACCCGGGGACATCACGCAGATTGGGGCTAAGCCCCCGTGATCATCAGCTTCATGGCTATTGGTCTCCTTTCCGCACAAAGCCGTTCATCACCGGCCAGGCATCGTTGGCGTAAAAGCGATGTCCGCCGTTTCCAACCACCAACCGAATGTTGTCCGGCGCTCCGGCGGCAGCATATTGTGCCTTGGCCACATCAAAAGCTTCCTGTACACCACCCAGCGGGAAAATATCATCCTCCCGGCCGGACACAACCACCAGCGGCCGCGGTGCGATCAGACCGGCAAGGTCTCCCATGTCAAACAGATTGCGGATGCCCGGTACAAAGTTGCAGGCGCAGTGGTGCATAGCGGCGATGGAGTCATCGTATGTGCAAAAGCAGCAACTGGGCATTGCATAGGCGATACGCGGCTCCAGACAGGCGGCGTAAAAGGCAGCGGTGCCGCCGCCGGAGTTGCCCATGCAGATGATGTTCGCGCAATCCGCCTGAGCGGAAAAATGCTTCTTCAGCGCATCGATGGCCCGGCTCACGTCCCATACCCGCTCGCCAAGGGTGGTGCGCCCGATCAGCAGCGCCGCCATTGAGGACTCGTAGCAATCCGGCCCCTTGGGGGTTCCTCCGCACTCGCCGAAGCAGCGCTGCTCCACCGTCAGCGCGCAGTATCCCTCGGCTACGGCACGTAGGGCGAAGTCCCTGTCGCCGCCGGCGATGGATTCTTCATCTCCGGGGTATTTCGGACGTCCCAGCGAAATATGCATCCCTTTGGAATGCCCCTGCAGGCAGATGACCACCGGCAGCGGGCCCGTCTTGCCCTTCGGCATCAAAAAATGGCAGGGCACATAGTATCCCGCCTCACTTTGAATGGAAAAGCGCGTCTCGGTAAAGCCGTCCCGCTCTTTGATAAAATCGATCTCGAATTGATCCTCGCAACGGACAAGGGGCAGGCCCAGCAGGGCGGACAGATGTTTTCGCGCCTGTGCCTGCCATTCTTCAAAGGGCTGGGCGCCGGTATTGCGCATCGCAGGTATGATGCCCTTCATCAGGGCCAGGTTGTGTTCGTGCGGATTTACGCGTGTCATAATCAATTCCTCCTTGGCTCATTTGATAACCGGCGCTATGCCGCTTGCAAAATATCTTTGCATATAGGGATACGCCGGCAGGATCTGAATGGTGGGTATTGCAACTTTACCGCGCTAAAGGTTTTTGGGGCCATTTGCTCCAAAAGCTCGGGCGAGGCAAGTGAAAACAAGTGAAAAATCGAGGTTTTGACTTGATCAAAAAACACCTAGGTGGAACTTCCCCCTCCAAGCAGCCGACAGAATACAGCAAACCTCATATGCCGTTTGCTGTGCGTGAATTCCTTTTTACGCTTTATTTTACCATATCCGCTCGTTTTATGCACTGCTTGGGCAGACATAATAATTGAGTATGTCCGAATTGAAGACGGCCTTAGACCGCCCTGTCATATGCCCAGCAAGCACCTTGTGCCCTTCCTCCCTCACCCCAAGGATTATGTTTGCCGCCAGCTTGCGGATGGCATTGTTCTCCCGTACATTTTTGTTTTGCCTTTATTCATCCACATCCACAGTCACGCCGGACTTAAATTCCACGGTGAATTTGTCCTCATAGACAGTGATCTTTTCAATCAACCGCAGGACAAGCTGCTCGTCTTATTCGGCGAGAGCGGCGGATTGCTTTCCATTATTTGATTTAGTATCTTGTTTGATTGCACAATAATGCTATAATAAATTACAGCATATAAATTTGTACGCCCATAAAGGCAGTATTCGATAGTCAAGTGGTCAGGTTAGATGTTCGGGGGAATTTTTTAGGTTTTGCCATTACGATGGATGTTTAGGTTAGATTGGCAGCAGGTATCATAATGAACTAAGAAGGGAGGGCGAAATGGGGAAACAGTTAAATCTATTGCGGAATAAAGAAAAAGACTTCGTGCAGCTTGCCTTCATCAACCGCAAGGCTATCAGTGCGTATAACGAAAAAATGTTATCTGCGCTAGCGCTTATGGGAGGGCTGCTGATGCTGCTGCCACTGCTAGCAGTGCCCTTCAGTCGCACGAAGGCAGATGTCGTCCCTGCCTATTTGCTGGCTGCAACACTCTTTTTTACTCTGTTCTTTCTATTCAGGCTTTCTTTTATGAAAAAGTACGTCATTGCAGGGCTGTATATCTGTTTTTCCGCCTTATTTCTGTTCGCCATTTACCTCAGCGTAATTCACACACCCCACATGCGGGCGACAATTCTCCTGGGAGCGTTTTGCATTATGCCGCTCGGTTTCATCGATCGCCCTGTCCGCATGAACCTGTTTGTAGCTTTTTGGCTTGTGGTACATACGGTTTTAGCGTTTTTTCTGAAGCCGCAATATGCGCTTGATGATACAATTAATTGCTTGTGCTTTGCAATTCTTGGGTGTTTTATCGGCAATATAATGGTATGGGTTCGTTTGGATGGTTATGAGGTTCACCGCCTGCTGATAATTCAAAAAGAAGCCGATGTGCTGACAGGTCTTTTTAACCGCCGCAAACTGTTTGAAACTCTGGCAGATCTGGAAACAACAGGTACAGAAAAGCCCTCCGGAATCCTGATGATTGATATCGATCACTTCAAAGATTTTAACGACAGCTACGGCCATGCTGCGGGCGACAGATGTCTCAACCACATAGGGGAAGCGCTGACAAAATTCATGAACAATTTTCGTTTGCACTTCTACCGCTATGGCGGTGAGGAATTTGTGGCAATGGCATATGGATACAGCAAGAAAGACCTTTTGTTTATTGCAGAAAGTTTGCGGATTGCTGTGCAAAGCATAGAGATGAACGGGCATCGCACTACCGTCAGTATAGGAGTTGCCTATTGCGGCGAAGAACAGGTTCGAAATTATGAAAATATAATCGATCGTGCAGATAAGGCCGCCTATGCAGCTAAACGCGCAGGGCGGAATAAAGTGTGTATGGAGCAAAACGAAATGCAGATGAAATAGATTTTTTAACTTGGCGGGTGTTCAAGATAGATCTTTGAGGGATTTGGCGGGGTTATGTGAACAGGTTGGATGTGTAAATAGCATTAATTTAGTCTGTGAATATATAAAATTTGCAAAATAACAACTATTGTTAAAGTTTTTATTCGGACAAATCTCCGTATTTTGAGACATGACTTTTATGTTAATGATGTTGCTTACAAAGCTTATCGAGAGCCATTCATTCCATCGAAAATCACTTGACTGGCGAAATAGACATAGACGATGTATCGTGCCAGACCTATACGTCAAGTTCACATTTTTAATTTATTTTTCATGTGGCTATGCGATATCGGTACGATACTCAGGAGAGCTTTTCCAAGGCGTTTGTACGGCTTCACGGCGTGCTGCCATCAAAAGCACGGCAGGAAAATGTGAAAATATTTCATCCGCTTTCCATTAATATTACCATTAAAGGTGGATTTGATATGTCACGCAAGCTTATTGACGAGTTTTGCTGGAACGACATCAAAGAGCAAAATGTCGAGAAACTGACCGATTCCAAGAAATACAAGAGAATTATTAGCTGGGCACGCAAAGCAAGAAAGCAAAATCCGAACGTTTTTGACGCGCTGACCGAATGGATGCTCGATGATTCGGAGTGGAGTGACGAAAAACTCGCCGGAAACACCCAACCCCACGCCCTATGCCCACCGTGCCAAAAACCCGGTCTGAAGCCCCTGCCGCCCCGATAGCAGGGCTGAAAATGGGCGATTTATCTGTACAAAACATGTGTTTTTTGTTAAAATGAAATAAGTCTCCCGTCAGACATAAGAAAAACCTGTGCTCTGCTTAGATTTCCGGGCAGCCGTGCGCGAACGGCATGTGTGTTATTTAAAGTAGGAACGCAGATTGAACAGGACAGCGTTAACCAGCCTAAAATATGTTTATCTTTGCCCTGGCGCTGGCGGCGGTGGCGAGAGTGTTGCTGTCCCTTCTGGGCACCGGGGGACTGTGCGCGCATCTGGTGTATCCTGTTTGGGCATTTATTTATCCTGACCGTTTATTGCACGGTAAAGCTGATGTAAGCGGGCCGGCAGAAAGGAAGTAGCATACATGAGAATTTTGGCGATAGGCTGTCATCCTGATGATTTGGAGATAGGCTGCGGTGGGACACTGGCTAAATATGTCAAAGAAGGCCATACCGTGGTCATGTGCCACATCACCAACGGCGATATGGGTCATGTGATCATCCAGCCCCCGGAGCTGCGGGTTAAGCGCATCAAAGAGGCGCAGGACGCCGCCGCCGTACTGGGCGTCAATGAAGTTTACAATATTGACGTGGGGGATTTGAAGGTGGAGTCCAGCAACGAGAACATCACCCGCAAGGTCACCGAGGTTATCCGCTTTGTTAAGCCCGATGCCCTCATCACCCACGGCCCCGACGACTACATGCGCGACCATGTTGAGACGGGCAAAATCGTGTTTAACGCCTCCTTCAACACCAGCATCCTCCATTACGGCACCCAGTCCCCGGCCTTCCCCGGCAACGGCCTGCCCATTTACTATATGGACAACCTGGCGGGCGTCAACTTCCTGCCCACTGAATATGTGGACATCAGCGAGACCATAGAGCTGAAGCTGGAGGCGCTCAATGCCCACGCGAGCCAAGTGAAATGGATGCTGGAGCACGATAAAATCGACTTTATCGATTTTGTGCGCACCTGCTCTAAATTCCGCGGCCTTCAGTGCGGCGTGCCATATGCCGAGGGGTTTAGAAGCTGCATGACCTGGCCCCGGGTACCCAGCTGCCGGTATTTACCGTAAACCAACGGGGTCTCTTGTATTCGGTGATCATCAGGCATAGCCTGACTGAGGTTTTATATTACGATAAAGGAGTGTTTGATATGGATTTGATGTCTACCATCAAGGGTTCCTTGCTGGAGGGCTTCTTCCCCGCAGGCTGGGATTTGCAAAAGCTTGACGACTGCTGCAAGTTCCCCCCCGAGGCCATTACCCAGCGCCAGAGTTTCTGGAACAAGGATTTTCAACCCCTGCAATGCGAGGATCTGGCGGATTTCGGCACCATGATGGGCCATGAAATCGCCATGCAAATCAGAAAGGCTAGGGAAGAGGGAAAAAAGCTGGCCATGATTTTGCCTGCTGGCCCCATGGGGATGTACCGCTGGGCGGTCTACTTCCTCCGGGAATGGAGTGTGTCCTGCGACCATGTCTATGGCTTTAACATGGACGAGTGGAGCGACGGCCAGGGCAACACACTGCCCCCGGACAACCCCGGCGCCTTCCAAAACGCCATGGAAACGGCCTTTTACGGCCCCCTGGGTGAGCTCACTGTACCGGAGAGCCAGCGCAACTTCGCCACCAAAGAGAACCTGCCCACCTACGAGGGGAAAATTGCCGCTCTGAAGGCACAGGGCGCCCGGCTCATCACCGTGTTCGGCGTGGGCCGCGCGTTCCACATAGCCTTCTGGGAGCCCCATTTTGCCGCGGAGTTTGACACGGAAGAGGCTTGGAAGGCAAATGCCTACCGCATCGCCGCCAAGCTCCACCCCCTGACCATAGAGCAAAACGCCATCACCAGCTTCAAGAGCCGCACCACACTGGTGCCCGCCCGGGCCAACACCGTGGGCCCTGGCCTGTTCCTCCAGTCCGACTACATCATCGGCGGCTGCGACGGCGCCATGGGCCGGGGCATGATGTGGCAGGGCATGAACCTTTGGGTCACTCTGCGCCACGGCCCCAGCACTTGGCTGCCCTCCACTTATATGCCCACACTGCCGGGCAAGCTTTTCTTCCTGAAAGAGCTGGCAGGCCCCCTGGGCGCGGATGTCAACTAAACCGACCCCAAAAAGAAGCCGCGGGCAAAGCTATCCTTGGACGGCCCCGAATTGTGCGGACAATATAAAGAAGCACCCTAGCAGCAATTGTTGAGTTTTAAGCGGAGTGGCGTAGCGTTGGCGGCGCCGCTTCGCTTTTTTGCTGTTACGCTGATTGTTATAAAAAAAGATGAAGCTCTCAATCAAAGCTCCGGCTTCGCCGAAGGTTGCAGGCAGGCGCTGGTAAGTGCACTCTGTTTTGAGTGTAGTTCCATTTTTCCACATCAGTGGGTGCTTTGTGATTGTACGTTTTACTGGTTCTGCTTATACGGGCGAAAAGCAAGGTCTGTTCGCTTTAAGAAAACGCGAAATGCCCGACGAGCAATTTATTTGGAGGAATAGACTCATTTAAAATTAATAGCTTTTGAAAACCAGAACTCCTACAGCTCCATCGAAACAAGTCCATAAGAGCAGTTTTTGATTGTCAATTGGTCTGGCCAGATGTTTTTTGGGTTTTTCGAGGTTGTGTTATCCGGTTAGATGCTGTAAAATAAGTTTCAAAATGGGTTGAATGACTAAAATGTATAAATGCATTTTTTAGTCCTGCTGATTGATTGTATGAGTCAGGTTTAAGATGCCTCTGTTTGTTGTTTTACAGACTTTTGTTAGCTGCGAAGCGAATCAGGCGCAAGGGGGATATTGCCTTTTTACACAATTACCTCCAAAGAAAGAAAGGTGATTTGGCCTTTATTGCCGAGTCAATATAAGCAGCGCGCAACATCTGAAAAGCCTTGCTGCTCAAGCATCGCCGCTGACAATATTGGCTGCTTTTAGCCCAAAATGGCTATTGGTCGATGTTTATATCGGCATTGCTTCAAGCAAGACATGACGAAGCTATTATGTCCAACGCCACCGATGGCAACGCACTCACGTTTCAGGAGACAGCGCTTTCTTTGCAGGGTGTGACGATTGACAAACCGGAGGACGAGGCGTGCGCCAAAGGAGCAGGCTTTGGCTAAATTTTTATTATTCATAAACATATAGAAAGAGGTATACACATGCTCGATATCCTTATGAACTTTTGGTACTTATGGGCACTGGTTTTATTGGCGGCTGTTTACCGAGCTTTTAAGCCGACAATTAAAGGGTGGTTTGGAGAAAAGGTGGTGGCAGGATACCTGCGCAGATTGCCGGAGGGGTATACTGTTTTAAACGATGTGACACTATCAACTGATACCGGCACAACACAGATTGATCACATTGTAGTATCGCCGTATGGAGTATTTGTCATAGAGACAAAAAATTACAAGGGATGGATTTTCGGTAGCGAGAGATCAACGCAATGGACACAGAACATCTATGGTCAAAAAAACAGATTCATGAACCCTCTCAGACAGAATTATGCTCACGTTAAAGCCATAGAGGCCCGGCTTTCACTGTTCCCCTCCCTTCCAGTGATACCGATTGTGGCTTTTTCACCAGAGTGTGATCTGAAAGTGAAGACCGATAGCCATGTTGTGTACTTTAGCAATGTGCCTGCCGTTATTCTCAAATATGTGGACAAAGTCATAGAGGTTGAGGATGTTGCCACCATCGTCAATCTACTTCAGAGCGGGGATATTAGCTCTTCAACCACGAAAAAGGAGCATAAGGAAAGCGTTTCTGCCAAAAAAGCTGCTTTTGATGCCATAGCCGCCGGAGACACATGCCCCCACTGCGGTAATACAATTGTTCAAAGAAGGGGCAAAAACGGGCCTTTTCTTGGGTGCACCAGCTTTCCAAAGTGTCGATTTGCAAAATCTTTATAGCGCAGAGGATAGGCTTACCAATTGCAAGGCAGCCTGCATTGTCATGTAGCAGAGTCTTACTTCTCAATCTCGCGCATTTAGATAGCGCCGCCAAACCTGATTTGAATCCCGGCGAAATTCCCGGGGGGAGTCCCAGCTTGCTGAAATAAAAAGCCGAGACAATTATATTTGTCAGCGGCTTTATTTGTGCCAATAAGCCCCGAGAGCTTCGCGCCAGAGAACCCAAAAACCAATCAGGCCTTCAAGGGGCTTTCAAGCAGGCTCCCATCTATGATGACTTTGCGTTTGAGCAGCTCCCTCTGGGCATGCTTAACATCAATTTTTTCAAAAGATATCTGCTTTGCCGCTATTTCTGCAGCGATGAATCCGGCTGCCTCCCCTGTAACCGCGCAGGTTGGGATGACACGGAAAACATCCCAGGCGTCATCCTGCGCGCCCATGCACCGCCCGGCCGCCAGCAGGTTTTCAATCCTGCTTCCATGCAATGATGAAAAAGTAACGCAGTAGCCGAGCTCCGGTTTGCGCCAGTCGCCCGTCATGCCCAATGCATCATCATGCCACACGCCAATATCCTTCGGCGTTATATCCCTCACGGCCTTCAACCTTCTTGTCATCCGCAGCAGCGGCATCGACGGAATTAAAAATGGAATTTGCTTTGCTCCCATCCTTTGGTTGCGTTCTTGGCTGTGCCTAAAAATCCACTCATGCATGTCAAGAACATACTGGCTCACATCTCGGCCGTCATCGCCCCTGTAAAACCTGCCTCCAGGAGGGAAGGGCGAAGACAATGAGTCGGTGAGGGGGTGCAAAAGCATTTCCTTGTTGCTGATATCCCCGCCATAATACCATGCTGATCTTCTGTTCTGATCGGATGAAAAAGTGGCCTCTCCCGACAGGTGGCAGAGATCGGCGTCACCTGAGCAATCGACAAATGCATCGGCGCCAATCGCCAGCCGGCCGCTCTTATTTTCTACGAATACATGGCTGATTCTTCCACCTTCCACCTGGGCGCCGCAAAGATGAGTATCATACCAAATCTCAATTCCGTTATCAAGCATAAGCTTTTCCAGCGCGAGCATCATTGGTGCGGCCTCATACCTGGCGCGGTAGCGATGCCTTATTCTTTCATCCAATGCTCCGCCCTCATCAAGCCAGCATTCGGGTATAGATTCAAGCTTATACTTGGAACCGGCGTCACAGTTCATTATGCCCGCCCTCATCGAAAGGTGAATCAGCTCTTCGCCTATGCCGCCAATAAGCTGTCTTCCATAGCCATCGCACAGGGGCAGATACACAACGATAAGGCCAAGGGTGGCAAGCCCGCCCAAGGCGCACTGTTTCTCCAGCAAAATCACCTTTGCACCGCTTCGCGCTGCAGCCAGCGCAGACGACACACCGGCGATCCCGCCTCCTGCCACAACCACATCCGCTCTTGCGGCAACCTTCACCTGTCTTGCAGGCTCATTGACAAACTGCTTCATTTTCTTCCTCCTCACTGACATTCCCCCGGCGCTATTCCCAAGCGCCTTTTATATGCCCGGCGAAAGCTCTTATCATCAAGATATCCAACACGCTTGGCTATCTCTTTGATCTGCACCCCGCCATGCTTAAGCATTTTATTGGCCTGTCGTATGCGCACATTCTCCAGGTAAACTGAAAAATTAAAGCCGGTGTTTGCTTTGAAGTATTTGGAAAGATAGGATTCGCTAAGCCCAAAAACCTGAGCCATGTGCTTAATTGACAGCCCGCTTTCGTGATAATGTTCATCGATATAGCGCAGCATCCTGGTCCCAATATCATCCTGCTGGCTGATCCGCGCAAGGTTCATTTCACTTAGCTTTAAAAACACCTTCCGCAGCCTCACAAACAGCTCATCAAAATCCAACTCAGCTTCATTTTCAATCTGATGCTGCATGCTGCCGCTGACCTTGATAAGAGTGCCTTGCAGCTCTTCAAAGAGTCTCCGCTTCATTTCAGTGGATAGCTTGCCGAATTTAAAGTTATCGGAATATATTCGGTCCAGCAAAGCCGAAACTGCACTCGTGTTTCCAACGCGCAACTGCTCTACCAGATGGGCCTCTGTTTCTACAGGATAAAAATATGCGCCGTCGTTGCGGTCCAAATCATCATACCAAAAAATAGCATCGCCAGAAAAGTTTGACGCTCGGCTCATGTCCAACGCATCATAAAAAGAAAGGGAAGCTTCAGCCGGAAGGTTGCAAAACCGACCGCAGAATGTGCGCATGCCAAGGCCTGCCTCGCGCAGTTTTTCTGCAGCTTGGTCCATGCAGTTGCTTGCCTGTTTTATGCACTCCGCAGGCGTTGTCTGATTATAGCAAAGCAGCGCATAAAAAACACCAACGCCATGGCGGATTACATGAAAGTCGCCTTCAAGGCAATCAGGCTCCAATGTCTTAAGAATTCCAAAGCCTTTTTCAGAGTTTTCTTTTGGTTCAACTGTTATAACCGCGGCGTTAAACCAGCTTCCGGCTATTCCAAAGCGCTCCAACATGGCTGTGGTTCCGCCATAATTGCCCAGCAACAGGCTTCGCAGACACATGGCCTTCAGTTGCTGCTGATCATAATCCAGGCTGTCTTGGAGCCGCTCATTATCCTCAGCAAGGGCATATACTTTTTCCTGCATGTAAAGAAAGGGCTTTTTTATGATATAGGGCTCGTCCTGATAAATGTCCGACAGCCGGCTGATCACGCTTTTCAGCGGATGCATGCGCCTTAAAAGCAACATATAAGCAACCACAAGCCCCAGCGCCAGGGAGACAACCGATATCAGCAGCGACCATAGCTGGATGTGCCTTGCAGACCTTAGCAGGTTCTGTGTGGAAATCGCCGCAACAAGGCGCCACACAGTGCCCGGACTGCTAAGGGACACAAATGTCATCCCTTTTCCGTTCAAACCGCTGTGGGAAACTCCGTCCATTGGCAGCTCCGCATCATACACGGGATGGGCGCTTTGCCCCTGAACCGATGTGATAAGCTGCCCCTGCCCATCCATTATGTATGCATAGCCATCGCCGTAAAGCTCTATCTCGCTTAACAAGCCCTTAAGCTTGGACTCGTCAATCAGCAACATCACCGTTGCGGAGTGTTTTTGCGAGGCATTGGCGGGGATTGCCTTGCAGTAAAGAACCCTATTATCGGACTTTAAATGCGAATTTACTTTTGATCCCGCATAAATTGTGGGTGAGTTGCTGCCCGCGTTTCTGATCATCGAAAAAAAATCTGCTTCAGACATGCCTTCCACTGAAAAGAAGGCATCATAAAAATGGTCCATCTTATAGGCCGTGTTGTTTGTCACCACCAGTTCATGTTCGTCAAAAAAAAGGTATATATCGCTTACGAATGATTCCGTGGCAATAATGGGCTTCAGGTCTTTGCAAAGCTGCCACACCCGGTATTGAACATCATCTTCTATGCGCAGTGTAAAATAGGGGATTATCTTGTTCTGTGATAACTGCAGCACAATATTGTCAAAGGAAGCAAGCCTTTCTTCAAGCGAACTTTTTGCCTGTGACAAAACGGCTTTATTATTTTCAATGATTAGCCCGGATATCTGCTGCGAAGCATAGCGATATATAAAGCCGCTCATTATTATGGGTACGAGCAACATAATCAGGCAACAAATCATTAATGACCGAATAATCGAACCCGATCTCATTTTTTCCTCCAAATTTAGACTGCTTCTAATTATAGCAATTTTTCTCTAAATTAAGCAACATACAATAAAAGAAAACCACGCAATTCATGACATTGGCCTTTTCGGTGTGCAGTCTCGCATATTGTGTGTTGCCAAAAGCGATTACGCCCACTAAGCTAAAAGCTATAACAAAATTGGATAAAAAGCAAATATTAAATTGTACGGACAATACTTTATTTGGATGGAGGCCATTATGACGTCACTTAGTCGTGTCCGCCCTCCCGCAGGAACAAATGCGGGCTTGGGCGTGAGAATGCGCAAAACCTGGATGCTTACCGCAATGATTATTCCGGGGCTTATTTACTACATCCTTTTTCACTATGTTCCAATGTATGGAATATTGATCGCCTTTCAAAACTACAGGCTGGGCAGCTCCTTTCTTGCCGGGCCCTGGGTTGGAATGCAGCATTTCATAAGCTTTTTCAAGCATCAGTATTTTTTTCGCCTGGTGCGAAACACGCTGATAATAAATGTCTATCAGGTGCTGTTTTCATTTCCCATGCCGATACTGCTGGCGCTTATGTTAAACGAAGTGAGAAAGCTGTGGATCAAAAGCTTTGTGCAAACAGTTTCATACTTGCCCCATTTCATATCCATGGTGGCGGTGGTGGGCATGATTCATGTTTTGCTCTCGCCCGATACGGGCATAGTCAACCGCGTTCTTGCTAACGCATTTGGCATGGAACCCATCTATTTTTTAGCGGAAACCCGTTGGTACCGCACCGTATATATAATCGCAGACATCTGGAAGACCGTGGGCTATGGGTCCATCGTGTATCTGGCGTCCCTGGCGGGGATACCGCTGGAGCTTTACGAAGCTGCCACCGTGGACGGCGCTTCCCGCATACAAAAGATCGTCCATGTTTCTCTGCCCGGCATTGTGCCGACCATAATCATAATGCTCATCCTTAAAATGGGCGGCATCATGTCCCTTGGCGTTGACAAATCCCTTTTGATGCAAACGCCAATCACATATGAGGTCAGCGATATCATAAGCACATTCGTTTACCGCCGCGGCCTTGAAAAGGCGGAGTACAGCTTCGCGGCGGCGGTCGGCCTTTTTAACTCTGCTATAAACGCACTGATGCTTGTAGCTACAAATGCGCTTTCACGTCGCATCGGCGATGTAGCGCTCTGGTGAAGGAGGAACAAGTATGATCTATGATAAATCACTTTCATCCGTTTTGTTTGACATCGCATTGTATACCGCCTTGGTGTTGCTGGTTATCTTCACTCTGTTCCCTGTGCTGCATGTGGGCGCGGTCTCCCTAAGCGAAAGCACCGCCATTTCTCAGGGCAAGGTGGGGCTTTGGCCTGTGAACTTCACCACAAACGCATATCAGAAAATATGGAGTGGCGGTGCGGTGCCAAAGGGTTTTGTAAACTCGCTCTATTACACGCTGTTCGGCACGGCCATCAACATGCTGCTAACCGTGCTGACCGCCTATCCCCTTTCCAAAAGACGTCTTCCCTTCAGGTCACTGTACACGGCAATCTTCATGTTCACGATGTTCTTTGGCGGAGGAATGATACCAAGCTTCCTGCTGGTTGTAAACCTGAACCTTTACAATACGGTCTGGGCACTGGTGCTCCCCGGGGCAATTTCCACCTGGAACCTGGTCATAATGCGAACATTTTTTCAGGCGATCCCGGATGACCTTGAGGAGGCTGCCAGCATTGACGGCGCAAGCGACGCCACCGTTTTGTTGCGCATAGTGTTGCCTCTTTCAAAAGCGGCAATGGCCACAATCGGCCTTTTCTATGCTGTAAGCCACTGGAATGGCTGGTTCTCTGCGGCAATATATCTTCGCTCCAGCAGCCTTTATCCTCTGCAATTGATTCTCAGAAGCATCGTCATACAAAATACCGCCCTGCAAGAAATGGCTCAAGAGCTGGACGATTCTGTGCGCGTTTCCACAGAGAGCATCAAATATGCGACATTATTTGTGTCCATTTTGCCCATGATGCTGGTTTACCCGTTCATCCAAAAATATTTTGCCAAAGGTGTGATGGTGGGTTCGCTAAAAGGGTGATACAATCGGCTTGCAGCAGTCTTGCAAATGAGCCGTTTAGTATATCATATAATTTGATAGGAGGAAGCTAAAATGAAACCAGTTTACCGATTGCTTGCGCTGATGCTATTGCTGGTGTTTTTAGTGGGCTGCACCAACGTCCCGGCGCCCACCAACCCCCCTGCCACTGCCGGCGGAACTTCTGCCCCGCAAAGCAGTGCGCCTCAACAGACAAGCACCGAGCCGCCAACCTCATACGAAACCGAGCTCACATACCGCATGTCATATGCAGTTGCACAGGTGGATGTGCCCGAAAACAACAATCTTTTGGATCAGCTATTGAAGGAAAAGTTCAATATTGTCTTTGACAGCGAGTATGTCACGGCGGAATTTGCACAGAAAATGCGGCTGCAGTTCGCCACAAACGATTACCCCGAGGTCATTATAGGCATTAACAGCACCCTTGCCAATGAGCTTTCTTTGACCGGAAAATTGGCCGCCATCGACGACCACTTTGACAGGCTTCCCGAATATGCGGCCGTTTGGGACGATGTGGACGGCGGAATTAACTACATTCTGGAAATGACCGGCCCAGGCGATGGCCATATGTATAACATGCCTTCCAAGCGCCCCAGAAAGGCCAGTAATGCATGGATATTCAGAATGGGCACTCTTTCACAAATCGGCATTACGGAAATGCCAAACACCATCGACGGCCTGAACGACCTTCTATACAAGGCAAAAGAGCATTTCCCCGACACCTATCCCCTCGGAACTCGCCATGCATCAAATCCCTATAACGGCTTTGACCTTGCCTATGGAATCAAATCCACCTTCTTCATTGATCCCTATACGGACGAGCTGGTTCCATACGGCGCGGTCACGGATGAATACCGTGAGATCATGAAGCTGATGCGCCGCTATTACGCTGACGGCATCATCAGCAAAGAGTTCGCCACGATGACGGACACCCAGTGGAACGATAACTACACCAATGGCCTGCACTTTGCCGAGTATTCCTCCGGCATACGCGCAAGGGCGATGAACCAGCTTATGGAGACCACCTTCCCGGACGCCGGCTTTGAGTTTTCAACGGAAACCATAACGTCAGATCCCAATCGGGGCTGGCTGTATAACGCGGAGCTCCCCTACTTCACCGGCGGCGCGGCTTTTTCAAGCAATCTGTCCGATGAAAAGCTTGACCGTCTCCTCGATTACCTGAACTGGTCCGCAAGTGAAGAGGGCAGCTGGTTCTTAAGTTGGGGCATTGAAGGGATCACATATACCCTGGACGCCAATGGCGAGCCTGTGCGCAGCCCAGAGTTCTATGCGGCGACAAATCCTTCCGCTCCAGCGGTCACAACAAAGCTGACCTATTATCAGGACCATATCCCCAACCGGGAAATGCGGGCTGTGATCTCCGTCAGCGGCGATACCAATATAATCCTAAGCGAAGCCTACTCCGGCAATCCGGCTTACCGCCCCTATAAGGAAATCCCCTGGGCCTTCGGCGTGGACCTTCAAAGCGAAGTGAACCTTCTTTCCAGCGCCTTAGCCGAGGTTCAGCAAGAGTACATGATGCAATTCATAATGGGCAATATGGATGCCAACGTGGACGCGGACTGGAACAGATATCTTGACGCCATGAACAGCGCGGGCCTGGAGCAATATTCACAGATATACAGCGAATACTACAAAAGCTACCAGAGCAATCGGCCATAAGAATTAGCAGCAAAAGCAGTCTCGCTTGGCAACTTGCCGGTGCGGGGCTGCTTTCTTACACCCCACATTATGCCTTTCCTGCTTTAACATAGATATCCGGCTTAAACTTCTGCTTTCAATTGTCAGCCCCATCCCCAAAACCTTTGAAGTCACCCCGCCAAGCTCATGCTTTCTAAATGAAGGCTGATTTGAAGAATGCTTTAAGCGTCTTAATCGTCTTTCGACAAATTATCTGATGAAAACAAAAAATACCTATTGACATATTTTTCCATTTGTTATAATGTATATATACAACTTCATATTTTGGCAAACTTTTTGAAAAAGAAGGGCGCAAAGCTAAAGGGTCTAAGGGTTTTCCTATGACAGCCAGTTGCAATTCGCATTAATATTGAATTAGTTAATATTGATGATTATAAAGCAATGGCCCCGCCGTTGTTTTTTTTGACTTTGATTTTAGGATGTGATCCATATTGTTTGCCCTCGTGCTGGTGCTCGGCCTGGCGGCAGGCTATCTGATGGGGAGAGTCTGTTTTGTGCTCATCCGCAACAGAACTGACAATAGCTTGGCGCCAAGACTTTCAAACGGCCCTCTCCATATGGCCATGTGGATGAGCGCCAACTGTGTAATTTGGCTTGCTGTTTGGCGCATTTGCGGCATCAGCCTGCATTCTGTTGAAATTGCGATCATAGCATCGATAGCTCTTATGCTATCGGTAATCGATGTCTTGATCAAAAAAATCCCGAACGAACTGCTGGCAGCACTCTTCATCGTTCATTTGGTCGTGTTGTTATTGGGCAAAAAACCCGCTCAACTGCCGGCAAGCGTTTTAGGGGCCGCCGTTGGTCTGGCACTGTTTCTCCTTCCGGCGCTATTTAAAAAAGGCGGCGTTGGGCTTGGGGATGTCAAGCTTGCCTCTGCAGTGGGATTCATACTGACTACCGCGGACTTTTTTGTTTCAACAGTCCTTATGGCCGTGTTCCTGCTGGCTTATGCCGCATGTTTGATTATCACCGGAAAGGGCGGCTTGAAATCGAAAGTTGCTTTGGGTCCTTTTATAGCGGTGAGTTTAGTTATAATAATGACTTTTAAAGCGCTGACATCGCAGGGGCCGCTTGAGTATTTCGCGCGCACGCTTGCGGGCTAAAAGAGAAATAAAAAGGAAAACTTTTTATAAAAAAAGGGGAGGCAATAAGAAATGAAGAATCTGGTTAAGAGGCTAATTCACGAAGAAGACGGACAGGGACTCGTTGAGTACGGACTTATCATCGCCGCAGTAGCGGTAGCTGTTCTCGTTGTCATTTGGGCATTCGGGGACAAGATCGTTGCTATTTTTGAAGGTCTGGACTTCGAAAAGCCGGCGGGGGGCGGAGCATAAGCCCCAACCCACAAAACCCACTATTACTTTACCAGTTGATGGGTAACATAAGCTTTTAGCTGTACTGTTTTGCAGATGCAGCTAAAAGCTTTAACTGCCGTTTGGCGCGAAACAGACCAGACAAAAACATGAAATGAAAGGAGGCGGCTTGAATGCTTTTGGCTGCGCTGAAGCGGATGAAAAACGAAACCGGCCAGGCGGTTGTGGAATTGGCGATCACGCTGCCCCTCCTAATCGTCATTTTATGCGGCATTATTGATTACGGCTGGATCATCACCAACCAAAATGCGGTGGATCACAGCGCCAGGGAAGGCGCCCGATTTGCCATTGTTAACGCAAGCGGGAGCGAGGCTGCCCAGGCCATTGAATCCTACGCACTCTCGTTAGCACCGGCAAGCATAAGCGATTCCATGTCCGCAGTCGTCTCTTTCACCAATGAGTCCGACAGGCGAGCGGGCGACGTCATCGTTGAAGTCTCTGCCGAAGTCACTGTTTTAACCCCGATTGCGGGCATCTTCGTCGATGGCCAGGTCTTGACGCTGCATTCCTCATGCAGAATGAAGGTTGAGTAGCGTATGAAATGCAACCTCTTCACAAAAATCAAAGCAATCGTCGGGGCAAAAGCAGCCGCCATGCGGCGCTGGTATGCCGATGAAAGCGAGAACGGCGCCATCGTCATCATTGTTGCCGTGAGCATGGTGGTGCTGCTTGGAATGGCCGCCCTTGCCATCGATATTGGCATGGCACATCTCCAGGCCGGTCAGCTCCAAAAGGCAATTGACGCCGCGGCATATTCAGCCGGCAGGATGCTGCCTGTGGACACCGGAAGCATCGAGGCGCAAAATAATATTAAGGACACCGCGATAAACTATGCGTCCTTAAACGGTTATGATCACTTAACGCGAAGTGATATCACTCTGGACGGCGTCCATGGCGGTGTTTATACAAATATGAGCATCGAAGCGAGCGGATCATATGAAACTTCCTTTGCATCGGTGCTGGGGTTTGACAGCTTAAGCTTTACGAAAAAGGCCAAGGTGAAGCTTTCCCCGGTCAATTCAATGTCCGGTCTTGCTCCCCTTGGACTTACACACACGGAGCTGACTAATAGGATATCTACCGGGGATCTTTCACATGTCGTTTTAAAGTACGGAAAGAAGGATAGCTCCCTCTCCTCATTTGGCGCACTGGACCTTGATGGCAAAGGGGGCGGCGCAAATGATTACCGGCTTTGGCTCGCGCAGGGGTATCCGGGTGAAATATACATTGGGGATACATTGCTTGAAGAGCCCGGAAACATGACCGGTCCGACCTACCAGGGCTTCAGCGCGCGCTATGGCGGCTGCACCCATTATGACGCACAAAGCGGGGGAAGTGGCTGCACAGCAGAGCATTACGAAGTGACCTGCCCGCGCATCATAAAGGTCGTGGTCTACGAACCGGCAGCAAAAAAGATGGTTCAGGTTTGCGGGTTCGCAGCTTTTTTGCTTGAAAATCAAACGAATAACGGTTATATAACCGGCACGTTTTTGAATGTTATATCTGATGGAGAAACTTCAGGCGGTGATCTGTCAGACGATTCTTTCTATGGAGTTAGTGGGCTTATGCTCGCAGAATAATTGAAAGGCGCGTCAATCCTTGAAAAAACTTGTTATTATATCGCTGATTATAGCTGCAATCACAGGCTTTTTGGTGTACAATTACGCAGTGAACATCGAAAAGCAATACGAATATCCGACAAAATCCGTTGTTGTTGCTAAGGTTCAGATCCCGATGCACACCATTATTTCTGCGGATATGCTTGATGTCATCAGCCTGCCGGAGCAGGCCGTTCATGCGCTTTCATTTGATTCAACTGGCGTGGTTGTCGGAAAAATTGCGGTGCAGACCATAGAAGCAAATGAGCAGCTTCTTAATTCAAAAATTGGGGAGCTAAGCAATAAAAGCGCCGATCTATCTTTTTCAATCGATATGGATCATCGTGCGCTGACAATTAAGACCGACGAAATCATCGGCGTTGCGGGCGAAATCAAAAAGGGGGACCGCATTGATATCGTTTCAATAATGGTCACTCAGGTTGACGGCGAGAATATTATTCAAGCTCATATGATAGCTGAAAACATCGAGGTGCTACGAATAGGCTCAAGCCGTGACGCCGAACCTGCGTCAAACACTTCGGTAACGGTTTCCATTCCGGCGCAGGACATACTCAGAATTAGCTACGCGCTCTCCGAAGGAAAATGCCGGTTAGTGCTTCGCTCCGTGGTCGATGCGCAGCTGCTCAACCCCACTCCATTTAAGATGGAGTAAGTAGAAAGTCTTCCGAAAGGATTCATCTTATGGATAAAATAAAAGTTATGCTGATTGGATACAGTGACAGCAGGCTTTATGAAATAAAACAGCAGCTGAACAACAGCAGCATCGCCATTGTGGGCATTGCAAAGCTTGATGAGCAAGCTCTTGAAAAAGCAAACAGCTTGCGTCCCCATGTCATTATTATGCAATGCAGCGATGATTGCAACGAGGCAATCCATTTAGCCGGCAACACCTATATGCAAGGTTTGGGCTGCGGCATCATTTTTATTTGCGACAATATTGACATCAATACGGTTCAAAAAGCAATGCTGGTCGGTGTAAGAAGGGTGCTGATGCATCCTGCTGATACAAGTGAGCTCATTGAAACTATACAGACAGCCTATCAGCTTGAAAGGGCAAGGCTTCAAAGCAACAAATCTGTCCAGGCATACACCAATTCCAAAGTGATTACTGTTTTTGGAGCCAAGGGCGGAATAGGTAAAACAACCATTGCCTCCAATCTCGCGGTCGTGCTGTCCCAGATGGGAAAGCGGATTGCGCTCATCGATGCTGACTTGCAGTTTGGCGACGTGAACGCTTATTTTGACGTCGATTCCCAAAATACGATTTCGGAGCTCTCCCAAAGCAAGGATGCATCGGATATCAACGTTATCAAGCGCATGCTTGTCATGCACCATTCCGGCGTCAGCATATTATGCGCACCTAAAAGCCCCGAATATGCTGAATATGTATCCTCTAAGAACTTAGAGTCCATGATTGCTGCCATGCGGCCTTATTATGACTATATCATTATAGACACCTCGCCTTATTTCAACGATAATATGGTCGCGGTGATCGAAAACTCCGATTTAATTCTGCTGATAACAGGAATCGATATTTCATCTCTTCGCAACACAAAGACAAGCATCAATATATTTGATTCTCTTCGTCAATCGGACAAGATTGAGCTTGTGATCAACAAAGCCTCCAAGGGAATAATCACGGTGAAGGACGCTGTTCAAATCCTTGAAAGCACCCCAAAGAACATACTTTCATTTGACTATAAAACATCCCTTGCCAGCCAGAACAGAGGCATACCAATCGTTCTTGCATACCCAAGAACACAAATCGCCAAGGAACTGCGGCAGCTATCGCAAAATGTGCTGAAAAGGCTGGAGAGCTTCGGCTGATAGCTCAGTGATATAACGATTCCGGCGGAAAGGAGAGCTTTTGATGGGACTGCTTGAAAAAATGGAGCTGAGAAGAACAAACCAGCAGGCTATGGAGTGGGGAAATACGAAACTGGCAAACAAGCGCTATGGTGAATATGAGAATCTTAAGGGGAAAATCCACCAAAAGGTAATCGACGAAATTAACAAGCGCGATATAACGACGAAAAGCGGCGAAGCGTCCAGCGAGATCTACAGCATTATCGAAACGATAATAGCCAGCGAAGCCAATGACATTAATATTATCGACAGAATGAAGTTGGCCGAGGAAATGCTTGACGATATCGTCGGATATGGCCCGCTTGAACCGTTGCTTCGGGATTCCTCAATTACAGAGATAATGGTCAACGGTCCTGACAAAGTATATATAGAAAAAAAGGGCGAGATCATGCTGTCAGACGTCTCTTTTAGGGATGTCGAGCACGAGATGAACATAATCGACCGAATCGTCTCGTCTGTCGGCAGGCGTATAGACGAATCAAGCCCAATGGTAGACGCAAGGCTTTTTGACGGGTCTCGCGTCAATGTCATCATCCCTCCCCTTTCGCTAAACGGCCCCGTGATTACAATCAGAAAGTTTTCCAAAACACCGATTAAGGCTGAGCAGCTTCTTGAGTTTGGTTCAATCTCAAAAAAGATGAATGCTTTTTTAGAGGCGTGCGTGAAAGGGAGGCTCAATATTATCGTCTCAGGCGGAACGGGCAGCGGAAAAACAACCCTGCTCAATGCCCTTTCAAGCTTCATACCGCATAATGAGCGCATCATCACAATTGAAGACGCCGCGGAACTGCAGCTTCTTCAAGAGCATGTGATTACGCTGGAAAGCAGACCTGCAAACCTTGAGAACAAAGGCCAGATTACCATCCGCCAACTCGTCGTGAACGCACTTAGAATGCGGCCCGACCGAATCATTGTCGGCGAGGTTCGCTCCTCTGAAACAATGGACATGCTTCAGGCCATGAATACGGGGCATGATGGCTCCCTTACTACGATACATGCCAATTCCCCAAGGGATTCGCTTTCAAGGATCGAAACCATGATATTGATGAGCGGAATGGATCTTCCTTTAAGGGCCATCAGAGAACAGGTCACCTCAGCCATCGATATCATCGTTCAGCAAGCAAGGCTTCGGGACGGCACAAGAAAAGTGATCAGCATTTCAGAAGTGAACGGCATGGATGGCGAGGCGGTTATCATGCAGGAAATTTTCAAGTATGAAACTTCCGGGCAGACAGACAGCAATAGCAGGTTCATGGGGCGGTTTGTAAGCACAGGCGTGCGCCCGCATTGCATAGAAAAGATTATGAATAGCGGCGTTGCTGTCAACAGCGATTGGTTTAGAAATGATTAGCGGGAGGAGCGTACCGGAATGAACAAGCAAATCCTGTCATTGTTTCTTGCCGCGAGCGTGTTCTGTCTTTCCTTGTGCGTTTTAATGGTGGCCTCCAAAGAAAAACTGCAGATGCAAAAAAGGCTTGCAAGGGTGCTGTCTTTAAACGATTCAGGCGCAGTTAGAAAAAGGCAGAATGAAGAAGGCAGCGTTAAGAAAGAAAAAAAGCCTGTGAAGGCATTTTATCAAATTGAAAACGAGCTGGCCTCCGCCGGATTATTATTTCGGCCATCTGAGTTTTTGCTTGGTTGGTCTTTGGTTGCCTTTGTTCCCTCTTTTCTTATTTATCTGTTAACAGGAAATCTCTTTATTGTTTTTGGTGCATTAGTAATTGGCTTGATTTTGCCGCCCATTTTTCTGCGCGCAAAAAAGCTCAAGCGCATAGAGCTTTTTGAAAAGCAACTGGTGGAAGCAATCGCCATCATGAGCAACTGCCTAAAGAGTGGCCTTACGCTGCAACAAGCATTGATCAGCATTTCCAAGGAGATGCCGGAGCCGATATCAAAGGAGTATGCGCGGGCCCTTCGCGAAATAAGCCTGGGCAGCACATTGGAAAAGGCTCTGACCAACATGGCAGAAAGAATGAACAGCCAAAACTATATGATGATCGTTTCAGCGATTCTGATACAGCGTCAAATCGGCGGGAATCTCTCCGAAATTTTAACGAGCATATCGGTCACCATAAGAGAACGCTTCAAAATGAAAAGCGAAATTCAAGTGCTTACCACAACCGGCAGAACATCAGGCAAGGTTATCGGTTTTATGCCGGTATTTATCTTCCTGTTCTTTTTGCTCATAAATCCGTCCTATGTGCAGAGTTTTTTTGAATCAACAGCCGGCATATCGATGCTCGTGGCTGCGTTTGTGCTTGAAACAATAGGATTTCTAATAATTAAGCGCATTGTAAATATCAAATACTGAGCGGATGCTTTGATTAATATCTGAAAGGAGAAAGTGTGATTCCATATGCTACTCATGGTGTTAAGTGTGTCGACAACGGTTTTCTTATTGCTGGTGACAATATTTTATTCCGCAGCGACGCGCAATGATAATATTAAGCGAAGATTATCATTGATCAGTGGACGCAAGCGCTATGTGCTGGATGAAGAAATTGAAAAGCCTTTCATGGAGAGAATGCTTTACCCCTTTTTCTCCGCTTTAGTTAAGCGCTTGTCAAACCTTTTGCCCAAAAAGCAGGCAGATAAAACGAATAAGCTCGAAAGAAGCCTGATGCTCGCGGGCTTATCAATGGATATCAATGATTATAACGCTGCTAAACTGATCTTCATGGGAATCATGCTCGGCCTTGCGGTCATTTTGATCGTCATTACATCCCCTGGGGTGGCGATTGGCTTATTAATCATAATGGCCACGCTTATAATCTCGCTTATGACGCCGATATACTTTCTTAGATTTAGAATCAAAAGGAGGCAGGAGGAGGTCAGCAACCAGCTTCCTGATGTAATGGATCTGCTTTGCGTCTCAATAGAAGCCGGCCTTGGCTTTGACGCAGCACTCGCTAAAATTTCAGAGAGGCTGTCAGGCGTCTTGATCGATGAGTTCAACACCGTGCTGTCAGAAATTTCATTAGGCAAACCAAGAAGGATTGCTTTAAGAAATTTGGCGGATCGCTCGCCCGTTGAAGAACTAAGCGCATTCGTTACCGCAATGATACAGGCAGAGCAGCTTGGAATTCCGATAAGAAACGTCATGCTTTCGCAATCGCAGCAGCTTAGAGCAAAAAGAAGGCAAAAAGCGGAAGAAACGGCCATGAAGGCACCTGTAAAAATGATGCTGCCCTTAGTAATGTTCGTTTTTCCCGTCCTGTTGATAATATTGCTAGGCCCAACCATATTGCAGCTGATAGAGCAGTTTTCTTAAACAATCTTAGTGACAAAATGATGCTGATGGGGATGAAAACTTATGAAACAATGCGCAGTGTTAAAAGATGATGTCTTGATTGCTGAAAAAGTGAATATTGCCAATACATTTTTTTCTCGTTTAAATGGATTGTCAAGAAAAAAAGAGATGGGAGCCGAAGACGCGCTTCTTATTAATCCCTGCAAGCAGATTCATACATTTGGCATGAGCTTTAGCATAGACGCCGTTTTTCTATCTGCGAAAAATGAGGTTCTACATGTCGTTCATGCAATGCCTCCCGGCAAAATCAGCCGTTACATAAAGGGAGCGCGCATGGTCTTAGAACTTCATGAAGGCGTGCTGTCCCAAAAGAACATTCAAAAGCATGACGTTTTGACATTAACGCCGCCCGTTTAGATAGATACTCGGTCACCAATTACTGCCTGCAAGCAGACAGCCGTGCAAAGGAGACGCATAATGGAGAGCAAAACGAATCCCGTTGTCATTTATGAGCTCAGGGAAAACTTACCGGAACCCAACAAAAAAATGTTCAGAAAAAGCCTTCTGGGAGGCTATAATTC
>JBNRMR010000074.1:0-6754 GCA_050309705.1 Christensenellales bacterium
GAGTTTAACCACTGAAAAGCGCGCCGACTGCAACTATAAGATAGAGTTTAAAAGCGTTTCATTCAAGCATCCCGGCACGGATGACTATGCGCTCAAAGATGTTTCAATCGCCTTCAATTTGGGCAGAACGTGGCCGCCGGCATCAATTTTGACAAAGAAAAAGCCAAAGCCAGCCTTTTGGAGGCAGGGTATGGCGAAAGGCTTTCTCGCTCTGGCGAGGGCGCTTTACAAGGAGGCGCCGTTTATCATACTGGACGAGCCAACTGCTGCCTTGGATCCTGTCGCGGAGTATGAAATTTACACCAGGTTCAACGAGCTTGTGGGGGAAAAGACAGCCATTTACATCTCACGCAGGTTGTCAAGTTGCCGTTTGTGCGATAATATAGCCGTTTTTGGCCATGGGAGAGTGGTGCGAAGGGGCAGCCACTACAGGCTCCTTAAGGACGAGGGCAGCAAATATCACCGCCTATGGCAAGCCCAGGCCGGCGCTATGAGTAGGGTTGCGGGGTCAAGGGAGATGTTAGAGGGCGCTGCCCCCCCCACGAGCTTTTGAAAAAGCTCGAAAAACTTTATAGAACCTGATAAAGGGTCAAGGGAGAATCCCTTGCGGGTGCAGGGCAGGGCCCTGAGTCGTTCCCCTGACAAAGGGTCAAGGGAGAGTCCCTTGCGGGTGCGGGGCAAAGCCCTGCGTCGTTCCCGTGATGAAGGGGTCAAGGGAGAATCCTTTGCGAGGTGCGGGGCAAAGCCCTGCGTCGTTCCCATGATGAAGGGTCAAGGGAGAATCCCTTGCGGGGTGTGGGGCAGGGCCCTGAGTCGTTCCCATGACAAAGGGTCAAGGGAGAGTCCCTTGCGGGTGCGGGGCAAAGCCCTGCGTCGTTCCCGTGATGAAGGGTCAAGGGAGAATCCCTTGCGGGGTGTGGGGCAAAGCCCCGCGTCGTTCCCATGACAAAGGGTCAAGGGAGAATCCTTTGCGGGTGCAGGGCAGAGCCCTGCGTAAACTCTCGTAACCCCCGTGCCCTAAGTCTGCTGTCCGGCGAACTGGCTTTCGTAAAGCTTTTTGTAAAAGCCCTGTCTTTGAAGCAGCTCGTCATGGCTGCCTCTCTCGACGATCTTGCCCGCCACCATCACCAAAATGACATCTGCGTTTTGTATGGTGGAGAGCCTGTGTGCGACGATGAAGCTGGTGTGGCCGCTCATCAGGTTTTCAAGGGCCCTTTGGATGATCAGCTCGGTTCGGGTGTCGATTCTGCTGGTGGCCTCGTCGAGGATCAGCATATCGGGCCGGGCAAGAACTATCCGCGCGATGCAAAGAAGCTGCCTTTGGCCCTCTGAAAGGCTTTCCCCGCCTGCACCGATGACAGTGTCATAGCCCTTTGGCAGGCGCATTATGAAGCTGTGAGCGTGGGCGGTTTTTGCGGCGCTGATGACCTCCTGCCGGCTGGCGTTTGGCCGCGCATAGGCGATGTTCGCATGAACGGTGTCACCCTTGAGCCAGGTATCCTGAAGGACCATGCCGAATCTGCTTCTTAGGCTGTCGCGCTTTATGTCGTGGATGTCTATGCCGTCAATGCTGATTTCCCCGGAGTCGATCTCATAAAAGCGCATCAAAAGATTGATAAGAGTGGTCTTTCCGCAGCCCGTGGGGCCCACCAGTGCGATGCGCATACCGGGCTTTGCGTCAAAGCCCAGTTCCTGAATCAGCGGCCTTGAGGGATCGTAGGAGAAGAAAACATCCTTCGCTTCCACATGCCCCTGAACATCTTCTAGCTCGACGGCGTTTTGCGCATCGGGCTTTTCGCCTTCCCAGTCCATCAGTTCAAAAAGCCTTTCCGCGCTGGCGATGGCGCTTTGCACCTGGGTTAAAACGGCAGTCACCTCATTGAAGGGGCGGGTGTACTGGGTGGCATAGCTTAAAAAGACCGACAGCCCGCCCACGGTGATGCCTCCTGAAAGGGCATATATGGCGCCGAAAACGGCCACTGCGGCATAGACAACGGCGTTCACGAAGCGGGTGCCGGGGTTGATGACGCTGGAATAAAACGTGGCCTTGAAGCTGGCTTCGTAGTAGTCGTCCGCAAGGCTGGAAAACTCATCGGCGGATTTTTCCTCAAAGCCCAAAGCCTGCACAAGGGGCTGATTGCCCACCATTTCGTTAATATAGCCGGAAAGCCGCCCCTGTGTCTGTGACTGCTGGCGGAAATAGCTGCTGGTTCTGGTGCCGACGAACCTTGCAAACCAGATGGAAGCCGGGGTGACGAATATGACCACCAGAGCGATCCATATGTTCAAAAGGCACATAACAACGATGGTGGCAACGATGGTAACAACGCCCGGCAAAAGCTGGGATATGGCCTGCAAAAAGCCCTCGGACACGGCATCGGCGTCGTTCACCAGCCGGCTGACGATATCGCCGTGGCGGCTTGTGTCAATCTTTGAAAGGGGAGCTTTGTTTATGCTCTTAAATGCCTGAGCCCGCATGTCCTGGGCGGTGCCGGCGGAGATTTTCCTGGTGAAAAACTGGGCCAGCCATGAAAAGGCGGCGGAGCCCAGCAGCGTTAAGCCAAGCCATATTAAGGAGCGGATGACGAGGGGAAAGTCAACATCCCCGGGGCCGACTGCTGCGTCTATGGCCTCGCCGATAAAGACCGGCCCCAGCAGCGCCAAAGGCACGCTCACTAGGGCGGCCAGAAATGCTGATATCAACATTCCTCGATAGGGTCGAAGGTAGGAGAACATTCGCTTTATTACGGTTTTTTTCATGCGCTGGCCTCCTTTCCGCTCCCGTTTCCGTTGCCATTTGCCACTCCCTGCGACTGGCATATCTCCCGGTATATATTGTTTGTTTTAAGAAGCTCCTCGTGGCTGCCCTGGCCGCAGAGCCTGCCCTCATCCATCACGAGGATATTATCCGCGCTTTTTAGCCCTGCTGCCCGCTGGCTGATAATCAGCACAGTCATGCCGGGGTTTTGCCCTTTCTCCCTGGAGATGGCGGCGCGAAGGGCGGCGTCGGTGGCGTAGTCAAGGGCGGATGAGGAATCGTCCAGTATCAAAAGCTTAGGTTTTCTCACAAGGGCCCTAGCGATGGTAAGCCTTTGCCTCTGCCCGCCGGAGATATTCTTCGCCCCTTCCTCAATTTCAGAGTCAAGGCCGCCGGACATGCTTTTGACGAAGTCCGCTGCCTGGGCGGATTCAAGGGCATGCCAAATCTCCTCCTCGGTGGCATTGGGGGCGGAAATACGCATGTTCTTTCGGATGCTTCCCGAAAAGACCATGGCCGACTGGGGCACAAGGCCAATTTTCGAGCGCAGTGATCCGAGGTCAATCTCCTTGAGATTAACGCCGCGGGAGAGTATCTCGCCGTCGATCACGTCAAAATAGCGCATGATAAGATTGACGATGGTGGTTTTGCCGCTGCCAGTTCCGCCGATAAGCCCCACTGTCTGGCCGGGCATGATATCGAAGCTGACATCATTAAGGGCGTTGGCTGCCCCCTCGTAGTAAGCAAAGGTGACGTTCTTAAAAGATATAACCGGACGGGAAGGACTCTTTTCCGGTGCGCTTTCTTCTCTGCTTTCCCCGGTGGGAATGCTGGGCTCCATATCCAGCAACTGGGCGACGCGCTTTGCGCTGGCAAGGGCTCTTGTGAATATCACCAGAAGGTTTGCCGCCACGATAAGCGCCAGCAAAGTCTGGTTCATGTATGTCACCAGTGCAATAATCTCGCCGCTGAGCATTGTCCCGCCGAAAACATAGCGGGAACCCAGCCAGACGATCAAAATTATGGCAAAGCCCGCCACAACGCTGGTCAGTGGATTCAGCGCCGCTGATATCTTGCCCACGCGAATGATCAGGCTCGTCATGTCCTTTGCAGCAGCGTCATAGTCCCGGGCCTCCTCTTTTTGACGAGAAAAGGCGCGAATGACCCGCACCCCCGCCAAGTTTTCAGCCGAGAGCCTTGAAAGGCCGTCCTGCTTTTCCTGTATGCGGCCGTAGTTGGGCAGAGTGCGCTGCATTATTATATATAGCAAAAGAGCGATGAGGATTGTGGCGGCAAGGAAAATCAGCCCAATCTTCATGTTGAGCCGCATTGCCATTATGATGCCGCCAATGGCCAGATATGGCACGCGCACCCCCAGGCGAATGGCCATGTTCACGCCGGTTTGGATCTGGTTTATATCGTTCGTAAGCCGGGTGATGAGGCCGCCCGCGCCAAAGGCCGATGTGTCCGCTGCGGAAAGGCTCATGGCATGGCTGTATGACTGCTTGCGAAGGTCTCTGCCGAAACGCCCCGCCACAATGGCGGCATAGTACTGGCAGATGAGCGCCGACGCCATGCCCAAAATGCCGATCACCAGCAGCAAAAGCCCGCGGGTTATGATGTAGCGGGAGTCGCCGCGGCCGATGCCTTGGTCGATGATCCCCGCCATGACCAAAGGCACGAACAGCTCCAGCACGGCCTCCAGCAGCTTAAACAATGGCCCCAGGATTATTTCTTTGTAATGGCCGCGAAAGTTCCGGGTTATTTTTTGCATTCACATCCTCCGTCTTTCGTGCAAGATAAAACAATGTTTCTATTCTATAATATATCCGGCTAAATGTAAAATGTATTTAGACTCTTGCTTTCGGGAAGGATTTTAGGGCGCAAAGAAGGGATTCGCCGTGGCGAATCCCTTCTTTGCGTTGGGTGGGCGGGCCTGCCGCAGATTGATTAGATCTGCCCGCAAAAAACGATTTTTATAGCACTACCGCCAGAAAGACTGCGGGCTTGTCGCCGATGGCCTTCATGCCGTGGGGATAGATGGAGTTAAAATATATGCAATCGCCCTCATTTAAGATTATCTCGTGGCCATCAACTACAACCTTTAATGTGCCGGAAAGCACAAAGTCAAACTCCTGGCCGGAATGAGAATTCTGGCTCACCGGGGTGTGCTCTTGGTCGGGCTCAACAGTTACCATGAATGGTTCGGCCACTTTGCCTGAAAAGTTATATGCCAGAGATTGATATTTATATCCAAAGCTTCTGGCCACATCCACACCGCTGCCCTTGCGTGTGACGGAATATATCGCCAGCTTGGGCTCGCCGCCGGTCAGCAATGCGCCAACTTCCACGTTGAATCTCTCCCCAATGGCTATCAGCACGCTGATGGGGATGTCCATCGCCCCGGATTCATACTCCAGGTAAAGCTTCTCGTCTATCTTAAGGTAATTGGCCATCTCCCTCACGCTCACATCGGATATCTCTCTTAAATCCTTTATGCGCGAAGCAATCCCCATTATTTTTTCGATCATGCCCATGCCCGCCTTCCACTGTTTATGCTCTTCAATATGCCATTATAAAATAGTATAGCCTAAACCAGCCTTGCACGCAATGCGAAAGGTGATTCTCATGCCGATTTTTATTTCCATTTTGATTCTTAAGCTTAGATAAATTTTCATATGGGCACATTAAACCGAGAAGACAGGCGCTGAACCGCTGGACAACATATAAAAAGACGATGCTCTCTTTAAGGCTGCATTTGTTAAGCCGATAATACATTTCTTCCAATTTTCACATTTACACAGATGAAAAAGCTGGTCAGCGTCCACAGGGCTTCTCATCTGAGTCCTCTCCTGGTAAAAGGCTGTGCTGCCATAATCACGGAATGCTTTACCCCCTCCGGCAAAAGCAGATGCTTTTCATATATAAGCTTTTCAAACCACAGTTCACCCCTGAAACGCACTGCAAAAAACTGTTTTCCTTGCAAATGAAGTCATATTCTGATAAAATACGGCAGGGGGATATACTATGTGGGTAGTGATACACATGGCCAAAGGAAAACAGCGCTGCGACGCGATTGAGGCCGCACTTACAAATGACGGCGTGCTGGTCAAAGTAAGACCGGCCTACAGAAACGTCTCCGACAGAGATAATTACTTCCAAATATGCGTTTTGCAGTCCGAAACGGAGCAGGCGCGGCAGGTTCTGGCGGAAAAAGGCTTTTGATTTTCCCTATTTAAGCCATTACTAAAATTATCATTTTGAAATAAAAATTATTTTATAAACACAGGAGGACGCATCATGGCAAGGAAAATAGGTATTTTGACCGGCGGCGGCGACTGCCCGGGATTGAACGCGGTCATAAGGGGCGTTGTTGAGCGCTGTGCGATAGACGGCGTGGAGGTTTATGGCTTTCTGGGCGGTTGGCGCGGCGCGCTGACTGGCGAGGGCAGGTTCCTTTCGCTGGATGATGTCGCCGGCATACAGACAAAGGGCGGCACAATTCTTGAAAGCTCCAGAACGAACGTGACAAAGATCCCCGGCGGATTCGAGCAGGTCAAAAAGACGATGGATGATCTGGGTCTTGAGGCTCTGGTGGCAATTGGCGGCGACGACACTTTGGGCGTTGCCAACAACCTGCAAAAGAAACTGGGCGTAAACGTTGTGGGTGTTCCCAAGACCATTGACAACGACCTTAACTGTACCGACTTCACCTTTGGCTTTGACACCGCTGCCAACATCGCAATGGAGGCCATAGACAGGTTGCACACCACCGCCGCTTCCCACGCTCGCTGCTTCATAGTGGAGTGCATGGGCCGCTCCTCCGGCTGGATCACCCTTTACGCAGGCTGGGCTGCCAATTGCGACCTGGTTCTGATCCCCGAGCAGCCCACCACGATGGAGGCCATAATGGATCTGGTCAAGAGCCGCTACAATAAGGGCAAGCGTTACACGATGATCGCCGTAGCGGAAGACGTTAAGATTGATGGTCTTGAG
>JBNRMR010000075.1:0-9314 GCA_050309705.1 Christensenellales bacterium
AGTCAAAATTGCTCGCGCCATACACACAATCTCGTTGGCGCCGTCGATTTTGGCGGCTTCTTCTAGCTCAAAGGGTATCTGCTGGAAAAAGTTCTTAACCACAATCAGGTTGAAGGTGCTGATTGCCCCAGGGAATATCAACGCCCAGAGGCTATCGATCAGCCCAAGATTCTTTACAAGCATGAACCCGGGGATCATGCCGCCGCTGAACAGCATTGTGAATATGATGGCGTTCATAAACAGACTGCGCCCAGCAAGCGACCGATGAGCCAACGGGTACGCCGTCATGACTGTAAGCGTGAGATTTACGATGGTGCCGACAAGAGTGACGGTGATGGACACCCGCAAAGAGCTGAGCAGTGTATTGGTAGAAAAAATATACTTATAAGTTGAAAGGGTTGGCGCCTTTGGAATGATAAGGAAAGGATTTTCCAACAGTTCAACCGAGGATGCAAAGGAACTGCCCACCACATGCAGAAATGGGAGAAGGATACACAGCGAGACCAGTATCAGCACGCAAATGTTTATGACATTGAAAACGCGTCGACCGAAGCCTTCCTGTTTCATTAGAATATTCCCTCCTCGCCAATCTTATTTGCAAGAAAGTTTGATGTCAACACCAGCATGAGACCGATTGCTGATTTGAACAGCCCCACAGCTGTGGCGAAGCTGAACTGTCCATTGATGATGCCGTTACGATATACATAGGTGTCAAACACATCGCCTACCGAGCGGTTCATTGAGTTGGTCATAAGGAAAAGCTGCTCAAAGCCGGTGTCAAGAAAGTTACCCATTCGCAGTATCAGCAGCGTGACGATAGTGGGCCGAATGCCGGGCAAGGTGATGTGCCACAGCTTGCGCCAGTGGCCCGCGCCGTCCACCACGGCGGCGTCGTAGAGGGCAGGGTCAACGCCGGTTAAAGCTGCCAGGAATATGATTGTGCCCCAGCCGCCCTCTTTCCACATTATCTGAAACAACACCAGCGTGCGGAGCCAACGCTCGGAGGCGAGAAAGGGAATCTTTTCGCCTCCCAGCAGAGCTCTCAGCTCGTTGATGATGCCTCCCTCGGTGGTTAGAATCTGCTGGGTGATGCTTGCAACCACCACCCAGGACAGAAAGTGAGGCAGATAGATCACGGATTGAACCGTTCGCTTTATGAAAGCGCCTCTCAGCTCGTTTAGAAGCAGCGCCAGTATAATGGGAAAGGGAAAGTAAAACACCAGGTTTAGGACTGCAAAAGCCAGTGTGTTTATGAGTAGACTCCTGAACTGTGGCGAGGTGAAAAAGCGTTGAAAGTGTTGCAGTCCCACCCACTCACTGCCCCAGAAGCCCCTTGCCGGAGAATAATTCTGAAAGGCATAAAGCGTTCCCCACATGGGAGCATATTTGAAGACCACATAGTATAACAGCCCGGGAATAAGAAGAATGTAATACCATTTGTCCCGCTTTATGCGGGCCCACAAGCCCCCGGCATGGCTTTTTCTTTGATTTAACACTGGCGCAGTCATGGTTACCTCCGTCGCTAAGTGAAATTTCTGTTGCGATTTTTTCCTTTACTTGGACGCAGCGGTGTATTCATCAATAACTGCCTGGCCGCCCATATCAAGCCAATCCTGCTTTGCCTTTTCCCATGCAGCTTCGTCTATGGTGCCGATTATGTATTTGTTTATGGCATCATTGATAACCTGATCTAAATCGCCGCCCAATATGTTGTAGGTGTCTGATATATAGGCTGTGCTGGCATCGAACACCAGATAATCCTGCCACAGGGGGCGCTCGTTGATGATTTCTTGCATTATGGGCATAATCTTGCCCTTAAGGTTGCCGATGTCTCCAAAGCAGCGGATGAGTCCGTACTGGCCGGCTGAGGAGGCATACTTGGAGGCATAAGGCTCGTTGGTGCGATCCGGCACTCCGTCCACCAGTTCATAGTCAACTCCCTCGATGCCCCAGGCAAAAAGGTCAATGTATTCCGGCAGGCCGGTCTTGTCAACAAAATCGATGCAATGCATAAGATCCTGTTCCGTTTTCACAGCAGTCTTTGAAAAGGACATAAGCCCGTTGAAACCGGAGGTGGCGATGCCGCGCTTCACGCCATCCTTTCCCTCGACCCCAAGGATGTAGCTTAGCTTGGCATCCGGGTTGACGATCTCCAGGTCGGTAAAGCGGTTCTGCAAGTCATCGGTAAAGGAAAAGATCAGCCCGGTCTCCTCGGCGTTAATCATCGCATTGTTGTCATTTCCGGAAAGCTCAATATAGTTGCTGTTCGTTATGCCGTCCCGGTAGAACTCGCGGAAGAGGTCCATCGCGTCCTTGAAAGCTTCGTGCATAAATTTGGGGTAAAACACGCCATCTTCGCCGATTGCCCAATTGTTGGGAGCGCCGTTCCAAACGGCCAAATAGTCAACCCCCCTGGGGATGGTGTTTCCGCCGCCGAAGGACGCGACGCCATATTTGCTCTTTGTGGCAAATGCACGGATCATCTCCACAACATCATCATATGTTTCGGGGCGTTCAAGCCCGAGCTCAATCATCCAGTCCTCGCGGAAAATTATTCCCTGACGGGACAGGTCGCGCTCCCGGAATATTCCGTAGAGGCCTCCATCCGTCATGGTGCTTTCAAGTACATTTTTGTTCATCTTTGAAATATGGGGATACTGGTCGACATACTCGCTGATCTCCCAGAACATTCCCGCCCGGCAGGCTTCAACAAAAGCATTTTCCTTCGGGTTGCTTATGATGCTGATCATGGGAAGGGTATCGCTGGCGATCATTGTGTTGAGCTTTTCATTGTAGCCGCTGGATGGCACCCATATGATATCCAGACTGTATCCCGTCACTTCGGCTATCAATTCATTGATATCTTCGCGGTTTGGGGGCTCGGCCACATAATACATGCTCATCAGCGTAAGTGCAACGGGGTCCTGTGATGTCTCGCCCGGTTGAGCGGTTGTAGCCGGCGCTCCACCAGGGCTTGAGCAGCCCGAGAGCAGCGCCAGCAGGCACATAAGCATACCAAGTACAAAACAAAGTTTTCTCTTCATGATGCATCTCCTTTTAATGTATGTTGTTTGAATGGGAAAAGCGGTGTATAATAAGCATAGCAAATGTACTAAAGGGATTCAACTTACAAAACAAATGATTCTTTAACAAAAACGCTCCAAGGAGAGATTGTGTCATGATCAAAACACAATTATGCGATTTTACGCCCTATGTGCGAATGATTGGCAGTTCTTTTCGCCACAAGGAGTTTTTGCCATATCGCCGCGCAACGGAAATAAGCAATACTTTCATATATGTAAATGGCGGGCGCGGGACTCATATTGTCAATAATGTTGCATATCCGTTGATGGAGGGCGCAATCGAGATAGTCCCAGCTTTTTCAGACCAAGTGATTATCGTGGATGAAGGCGACTATCTGGATATCCGCTATATATTTTTTGATCTTTATGAAACAGAGGAAAGCAGAAAGATAATCATCAACAACACATTCAAGGAAACAATTCGCCATACCAGTGCGCGGGAGATGTTTTTTTGGGATAAAGCGACTTATGCTGTCACTTCTCAGGGCGACCATGTGAATGCCTGCATGGACGAAATAACTAGGCTAAGAGAGGAGGAGGATCTGGCGTCTTCTCTGCGCGTGAAGGCTCTTTTACTGGAGCTGCTGGCGGTTTTCATTGAAGAGAGCCGATTGCCGCCGCCTGAAAGCACACACACCACCAAGCGTTGGGACTATTTGACAAACGCAATGCATTTTATAAAAACAAACTTCCATAACCCTCTGCTTGATAACCGAATGATCAGCGAGTTTGCGGATGTGTCTCCCGCATATTTGGCAAAGTTGTTTAAGACGAATCTCAACATCGGCATCGCTGCTTATGTGCGCGATGTGCGCATGGACTACGCCAAAGAGCTGCTGAGTGGCGGCAAAAGTGTTTCGGAAGTGGCTAAGCAATGCGGCTATCAATCTATACAGTCCTTTACTCGCGCATTCAAGCGCATTGAAGGCCTGTCGCCTTCGGAATACGGAGAGTCTCTCGGCAAAAGATAAGCCGGGAATGGTGACAGATTGCTGTGCCTTTTTTTAAGAAGACCAAAACCATGTCTCTAAGCGGGAAAAGGAGGCGCGGAATTGCTAAACGGTGCGCCTACTAAATGGGCGCCATACCTTGCGGATTGCTATTAGCTGAAACGGTTTTGGACTAGAGATTGTAATAGAGTCCCGAGGCCTCATTTTGAATTGAATATATAGTTTTTATCAGTGCGCGCCGCGATGACTGATGATCATCGCCACTTTTTATGATGGGATTTCACCACCCCAATGAACCTATATCCTTCGTTATGTCATAGTCGCTGGTAAATAATGCCGTCGCATTGCTGCGTCCAGTTCGGGCAAAATGAAGGAAGGAAAGTTTCTTGCAGCAGCACAGAAATTGCCTTATAATTGTCCATATAGCAAAAGGCCCTTTTTGTCTTATTCATAATGGTGCAAAGCGATTGAAAGGGCAGCAAAGGAGGTTCGGGTTTATGTCGCAGATTTACCTTGCCGGAGGATGCTTCTGGGGCACAGAGAGATATCTCTCGCTCATTCAGGGGGTAAAGTCCACAAAGGTTGGTTATGCCAATGGAAAAACTGAAAAAACAACATATGAGCAGGTGTGTCGGGGTGATACAGGCCATGTGGAGGCGGTGATGGTGGAATATGACCGGGCGGCTCTCCCGCTGGAGTTTCTGCTGGAGCTGTTTTATGAGTCCATAGATCCTTTGTCCGTCAACCGCCAGGGCGCGGACGTGGGCGTTCAGTACCGCACGGGCATATATTACGTTGACCCGGGCGACAAAGAACTGATATTGCGATCGTTGCAAAGGCTCCAGGAGCAGCTGGGTCAACCCGTTGCTGTGGAGGTGGGGCCCCTTGAAAGTTTCTGCGATGCGGAGGAATATCACCAGAAGTATCTCGTGAAGAACGTTAATGGCTACTGCCATATTAACCGTGAGCTGTTTGACAGAGCCGCAAAGGCGGTGGTGAACCCCACGCTTTACAGCAAGGAAGATGAAAAAAGCCTGCGCGGGCGTCTGAATGAAATGCAATACAAGGTCACCCAGGAGGACGCCACCGAGCCACCATTCCAAAACGAATTTGACGACCATTTCGAGGAGGGCATCTATGTCGACATCGTTACGGGTGAGCCGCTCTTTTCCTCGAAGGATAAGTTCGATTCCGGCTGTGGCTGGCCCAGCTTTTCCGCTCCGGTCGATCCCGGCGTCATAAAAGAAAAGGACGACTTCTCCCGCGGCAGAATAAGGACAGAAGTAAGAAGCCGCGTGGGCGATTCCCATCTGGGGCATGTCTTCGAGGACGGCCCTGCTCAAATGGGCGGCCTGCGCTATTGCATAAACAGCGCCGCTCTGCGCTTCATCCCCAAAAGCGACATGGAAAGGGAGGGCTACGGTTATCTGCTAAAGCTCTTTTAGATAGGGGGAGTGGGCGCTGGGGCTCTGCCACAGACCCCGCAAGGGGACTTGCCCCCTTGACCCCCTTATCAAAAGGATATGCGCAGGGCAGCGTACTGCGGAGCTCTTATTCCACTTTCCTCTTGAATCAGCGGCACAAAAAACGGGCAAATTCATTTGCCCGTTTTTGCTTACATTTATTATAATGTCTTAAGAGTGAGCGGCGGTGTCCATTCCATCAGTGATGGATGCGCCAGGCTGGCTGTTGGCGATGAGCTCCACATTCTTATAGCGCTTCATGCCCGTTCCCGCAGGGATCAGCTTGCCGATTATAACGTTTTCCTTGAGGCCCTGCAGAGGATCAACCTTGCCCTTTATGGCAGCCTCAGTCAAGACCCTTGTGGTCTCCTGGAAGGACGCGGCCGAGAGGAAGGAATCGGTGGCCAGTGACGCCTTGGTGATGCCCAGCAACACGCGCTTGCCGATGGCGGGCATCTTGCCGGCCATAACGGTGGCTTCGTTCTCCTCTTCGAACTTGAATATATCCACAAGCCCTCCGGGCAGCATGTCGGTGTCACCGGCATCCTCCACGCGAACCTTGCGCAGCATCTGCTTGACGATGACCTCAATATGCTTGTCGGATATGCTGACGCCCTGGAGCCTGTAGACAGTTTGCACTTCCTTGAGCAGATAGTCTTGAACTCCCTTGACGCCCTTGATCTTCAGTATGTCGTGAGGGTTGATGGAGCCTTCGGTCAGCTCATCGCCCGCCTGGACAAAGTCCCCCTCCTGCACCTTCAGCCTTGAGCCGTAGACGATTTGATAGGATGCGCTTTCGCCGTCCTCGTTGGTGATGACCAGCTCCCTGCGCTTCTTGGTTTCGTTTATGGAAACTTTTCCGGATATTTCTGCCATTAGGGCAAGACCCTTGGGCTTCCTTGCCTCAAAAAGCTCGGTTATGCGGGGCAGACCCTGGGTGATATCGTCGCCCGCAACGCCGCCGGTGTGGAATGTGCGCATTGTAAGCTGGGTGCCGGGCTCGCCGATGGATTGGGCAGCGATTATGCCCACCGCCTCGCCGATGTTGACCTTTCCACCCGTTGCTAAGTTAGCGCCGTAGCACTTGGCGCAAACGCCGCGCTTGTTCCGGCAGGTTAAAACGGAACGGATCTGGGCATTTTTAATGCCCGATTTGGCAACTTCATCTGCCTTTTCGTGGGTGATCATGCCGTTTATCGGAACGATAATCTCGCCCGTCTTGGGATTGCGCATATCCTCGGCGGCATAACGGCCGGCAATCCTGTCCTCAAGAGGCTCAATCTTTTCCCTACCGTTGGTGATATCGTTTACGGTGATGCCGCGAACGGTCTCGCCTCGTTCCTCAAAGCAGTCTTCACCGTATATTATGACCTCCTGGGAAACGTCCACCAGCCTTCTGGTGAGATAGCCCGAGTCGGCCGTCTTAAGGGCGGTGTCTGCCAGGCCCTTTCTTGTGCCGTGGGTTGATATGAAGAACTCCAGCATGGTCAGGCCCTCGCGCAGGTTTGCGCGTATGGGCAGCTCGATTATGCGGCCGGATGGGTTGGCCACAAGGCCCCTCATTCCCGCCAGCTGGCGGATCTGGTTGATGGAGCCTCTGGCGCCGGAGTTCGCCATCATGTTGATGTTGTTGAACTCGTCCAGCGTCTTCATCAGCGCTTCGGTGACGCTCTTTGTCGTCTCGTCCCAAATCTTGATGACGCCCTCATAGCGCTCCTTTTCGGAGAGAACGCCCCTGCGGAAGTTGCGCTCCACAGCCTGCACCCGCTCCTCGGCGGACTTGAGCAGAGCCGTCTTTTCTTCGGGAATGACGATGTCACTAACGGAAACGGTGACTGCGCCCTTTGTGGAATATTCAAAACCCTGGCGCTTGATGATGTCAAGCATGTTGGCCGTTTTTGATATGCCGTGCTTCCTGAAGCAGGCGTCAATTATCTTGTTGATGAACTTGCTGTCCACACGGCAGTTGATCTCAAGATCAAACATTGTCTCGGGATCGTTGCGGTTAACAAAGCCTAGATCCTGGGGGATAGCGTCGTTGAAGATTATCCGCCCGATGGATGTGGATATAATCTTGCTGCGGGTCTCGCCATCCACCTTCCTGGTCATCTTCACAAATATCTCCGCCTGAAGGGATATTTCGCCCAAACGGTATGCCAACAGCGCTTCGTCCGGGAAGGCGAAAGCCCTGCCCTCGCCCTTCGCACCGGGGCGCAGCATTGTCAGGTAATAGGAACCCAGCACCATGTCGTGGGTAGGGATGGTGACAGGCCTTCCATCCTGGGGCTTGAGAATGTTGTTATATGCCAGCATCAGGAAGCGTGCCTCGGCCTGAGCTTCCATCGAAAGGGGAACGTGGACCGCCATCTGGTCGCCGTCAAAGTCAGCGTTATAGGCGGTGCAGACCAGAGGATGCAGCTTGATTGCCCGGCCTTCCACCAGCACCGGCTCGAAGGCCTGTATGCCCAGCCTATGCAGCGTGGGCGCGCGGTTTAATAGCACAGGATGATCCCTTATGATCTCCTCAAGGACGTCCCAGACTTCGGGGCGCAGCCTTTCCACCATCCGCTTTGCGCTCTTGATGTTGTGGGAAAGGCCCAGCTCCACCAGCCTTTTCATGACGAAGGGCTTGAAAAGCTCAATTGCCATTTCTTTGGGCAGGCCGCACTGATAAAGCTTCAGCTCCGGCCCCACGACTATAACGCTTCTGCCGGAATAGTCAACGCGCTTGCCAAGAAGGTTTTGCCTGAAGCGGCCCTGCTTGCCGCGAAGGAGATCCGAAAGGCTCTTAAGGGCCCTGTTGCCGGGGCCTGTGACGGCCCTTCCGCGCCTGCCGTTGTCGATCAGCGCGTCCACGGCCTCTTGGAGCATTCTCTTTTCGTTGCGCACGATTATGTCAGGAGCGCCCAGCTCCAAAAGCCTTTTAAGGCGGTTGTTGCGGTTAATCACACGCCTGTAAAGATCGTTAAGGTCTGATGTGGCAAACCTTCCGCCGTCAAGCTGCACCATGGGCCTGAGCTCCGGGGGGATTACCGGCACAACTGTCATTATCATCCACTCGGGCTGGTTTTCGCTTTTGCGGAAGGATTCCACAACCTCCAGCCTCTTGACAGCGCGCACCCGCTTTTGTCCGGATGTGCTTTTTAGGTCGCCTCTCAGGGCCTCCGCTTCGTCGTCCAGGTCAATATTGTGCAGAAGTTCATAGACGGCCTCTGCGCCCATGCCGGCCTTAAAGGAGTTCACGCCGTAGGTGTCCTGGGCCTCGCGGTATTCTCTGTCTGTAAGAAGCTGCTTATAGTCAAGATTTGTGGTTCCCGGGTCCAGCACCACGAACATGGCAAAGTAAAGTATCCTCTCCAGAGAGCGCGGTGACATATCCAGCAAAAGCCCCATGCGGCTGGGGATGGCCCTGAAATACCATATGTGGGAAACGGGGGCGGCCAGCTCGATGTGACCCATTCTTTCGCGGCGCACCTTCGCGCGGGTGACTTCAACTCCGCACTTATCGCAGATTATGCCCTTGTAGCGCACGCGCTTATATTTTCCGCAGTGGCACTCCCAGTCCTTGGTGGGCCCAAAAATCTTCTCGCAGAAAAGACCGTCACGCTCGGGCTTGAGCGTGCGGTAGTTGATGGTTTCAGGCTTTTTCACCTCGCCGTGGGACCATTCCCTTATCTTTTCAGGCGAAGCAAGACCTATTTGTATAGCGTCAAAATTCTGTAATTCAAACAAGGAGGGATCTCCTGTCCATATTTAAAAACAAGCGTCAAAGGCAAAGGGGCAGAGCTTGTTTAGCTTTTCTTATTGACTTAATGCTC